>CANJXQ010000001.1 GCA_947478805.1 Betaproteobacteria bacterium
AAGACCTATCGCGCGCGCGGGCCGGGCGGGGCGCCCTTCAACGCCGTGGATCGCGTCAGCTTTAGTATCGCTGCGGGCGAAACCATGGGCCTCGTGGGCGAGTCCGGCTGCGGCAAGAGCACGCTGTCGCGCTGCCTGATGCGCCTGGTCGAACCGACCGAGGGGAGCGTGCGCTTTGATGGCATCGACGTGCGCGCGCTCGACCAGGCGTCGCTGCGGTCGTTTCGCCGGCGCATGCAAATCGTGCACCAGGATCCCTATTCGTCCCTTGATCCGCTGATGCGGATTGACCGCATCCTGGCAGCCCCCTTGCACTACGTGTTGAAGCTCGAGCGTCCTGCGGTGGAAAAGCGGATGGTGCAGTTACTCGAGGAGGTAGGGCTGAATGCAGCGCACCGCCTCGCCTACCCCCACGAGCTGTCGGGGGGGCAGCGCCAGCGCGTCGCCATCGCGCGCGCCCTGAGCCTCAATCCGAATTTCATCATCGCCGACGAGCCGACCTCGGCGCTGGATGTGTCGATCCAGGCGCAGGTGCTGAACCTGCTGCTTCGCCTGCAGCGCGATCATGGCTTGGCCATGCTGTTCATCTCACACGATATCTCGCTGGTGGCGCACATGAGCGATCGCATCGCCGTCATGCAATCGGGGAAGTTCGTCGAGACCGGGCCAACGACCCAGATCATTGGTGGCGCGCAGCATCCCTACACGCAGATGCTGCTGGCCGCGCGCCCGCACAAGCCGGCCGTGCACACTGGCTGAACTTGCTCGCGGGCTAGCGCCTGATAGCGCGGCCGAGCCTGCGTAGCAGGCCGCGCGGTCCCTCTAGAGCCCGCGGTGCACACAGGCTGAACTTGCTCGCGGGCTAGCGCCTGATAGCGCGGCCGAGCCTGCGTAGCAGGCCGCGCGGTCCCTCTAGATCGGCCAGACGACCGGTAGTTCTGTCGGCGCCCACACCACGCCGCCGGCGGTCTTCACTTCGGCATTGTCCTTGAGCCCGAATAGCGGGAAGGCCTTGCACCATTCCTCGAGAAAGACGCGGATCTCGATGCGGGCGAGGTGTGAACCGATGCATCGGTGCGGACCGGCACCAAAGATCAGGTGCGGGCTGATGCGCCGGTCGAAATCCACCACATAGGGATTGTCGACCGCCTGATCGTCCAGGCCGAAGACCTGGGTGAGGAGGGCGATGCGATCGCCGCGCCTGAACTGCACCCCGCGATATTCGAAATCATGCGTCGCACCGCGCTCCAGCGTCACGATGCCGTGCACGCGCAGCAGTTCTTCCATGGCTGCGGGAATGACCGCCGGGTTGTCAGTGATGCGCTTGTACTGTGCGGGATGCTTGGCCAGGTAAGCGACGAAAAAAGACAGCAGCGACTTCACGGTGTCGAGGCCCGCGAGGAACAGCATGACGCCCAGCCCCGAGCGTTCGGATTCGGTGAGCTCGCGAAACGACAATTTGGCCGTGGCCAGTTGCGTGAGCATGTCGTCGGCCGGGTGTTCTTGGCGGTTCCTGTACTTGGCCTGGAGGTAGGCGGCCAGTTCCGTCATGGCGTCCTGTCGGTCATTGAAGTCCGGGCTCTTGGTGTACTTGATGGCCATGCGCACCAGTTCCGCGCGATCGCTCAGCGGCGCACCGGCCAGCTTGAGGAAGAGGGTGACCGAGAACCTCTCGCCGACTGCTTCGACGAATTCGCAGCCGCCGTTGGGGCAGATTTCGTCGATGATTTCCCGCACGCATTCGCGGATGCCTGGCTCCATGGCATTGACCGAGCCGGGTGTCAGCTTGGGATTGATGATGCGGCGGAACTCGGTATGCTCTGGCGGGTCGGACTGCACGGGTAACATGGGCGGATCGAACAGCTTGGCCCGGTTGAATACTGGATTGTTGGAGAACTTGTCGGTCTGGCGCAGGATCTCCAGGCCGATTTCCGAGCGCGTCACCAGCCACAGGCCGCCGTTGCGCGGCGTATAAAAGATGGGCGGCGCTTCAGCGTGCAGGCGTCTGGCCGTCGCGAAGTGCGGATCGCGCACCACTTCGGGCGACGAGAAGTGATCAAAATCGTAGACAAGTGCCGGCGGTACGTGCGCAGGAATTTTCATTGTTGTCATATGGATGTCGAATAAGGCTGATCGGTTGATGGGGGTGAGGCCTGTTGTGCCGTGATGTTTTCAGGCCAGCGCGGCGAGCTCTTCCGCGGACAGCTTGAGCGCAGCGGCGGCGATGTTTTCCTCCAGGTGCGCCACCGAGCCCGTGCCGGGGATCATCAGGATGGCGGGCGATTTCGACAGCAGCCACGCCAGTGCCATCTGCGCCGCGCTCACGCCGCGCGAGGCCGCCAGCTGCTTCAATTTATCCGATTTGAGGCTGCGGCCGGCATCCATCGGATACCACGGCATGAACGGGATGCCCAGGCGTTCGCATGCGGCCAATACGGCGTCCGAACTGCGATCGCCCAGGTTGTACTTATTCTGGACCGAGACGATCGGCACGATTCGTCGTGCCGCCTCCAGTTGCGCCACTGAGACATTGGAGATTCCGATGTGACGGATTTTTCCGGCGCGCTGCATGTCGGCCAGTGCACCGATGGACTCCGCATATGGGACGGCGGGGTCGGGCGCATGGAGCTGGTAGAGATCGATGCACGCGACTTTCAATCGCTTGAGGCTGCCCTCCAGGGCGCGGCGCAGATGCTCGGGTCGCCCATCGGGTTCCCAGGCGTGCGGCTGCGGACGCGTGAGTCCACCCTTGGTGGCGATGACTAGTCCGGCGGGATAGGGGTGCAACGCCTCGGCGATCAACGATTCGCTGACCCCGGGACCGTAGCTGTCGGCCGTGTCGATGAAATTGACCCCGAGTTCCACGGCACGTCGTAGCACGCTGTGGGCGGTGGCGGGATCCTTGGGCGGGCCCCAGACCGAGTGGCCACAAATACGCATGGCGCCAAAGCCCATGCGGTGGACGGGTTGCTCGCCGATCGTGAGGGTTCCTGCTGCCTTGGCGCCGAGCGTCGAGATTTGCATACCTGTGGTCATGTGCGTTCCCGCGGGTTGATTGCCTGCGACGGACTATAATTCAGATTCCTGCAACTTCTGGTTTGGACCTCCGATGGCGAAGCCCTATGAATCCGATGTCACGCGCATGATCCGCGAACTCCTGCAGGAGAAGCCACACATCGTCGACGAGCAGAAAAAGGGTCGCGCCATGTGGTGGGACAAGGCACAGGATGTCGACACGCAACAACGCAACAAGGAGTCCAAGGTTGCGCAACAGCCGTACGTGTACCAGAACAAGGTCTGAGCGGGCGTGGCCTTGAGGGGCGGCGGTCGCATCCGGACGCAAGGCTGCATGGTGCATAAGCTGACAGGTTCGCTGCTCCCGCTTGTTTTGGTGGCAATGCTGGCCGGATGTGCCGGGCCCTTGGCGTTCATCCCGATCACGCCCTTGTTGTCTTCCGCTCTGGCATCGCGCGGCGAGGACTCTCAAAGCGCCGCTTTAATTACCGAGATGCAGAAAAAGGGCGATTGGCCGGGTTTGGCCAAGTTTGCCCAGGATCGGCTGCTCAAGGACCCGTCCAATGGCAACCTGTGGGTGATGCTGGGCTACGCACTGGTACAGCAATCGCGTTATCCCGATGCCATCCAGGCCTTGATCCGGGCGGTCGCCATCAATCCCGAGGATGTCGATGGCTGGAACATTCTGGCCGACGCACAGCGTCGGGCCGGGCAGCCTGGGGCCTCGTCGCGGACGCTCCAGCGTGCGGCCGCGCTGGATCCGACCTCGGCGGTGACGCGATACCTCATGGGCGAGGCTTTCAAGGAAAATGGCGAGCCGGATCGTGCTGAAGAAGCGTTTCGGGATGCACTGAAGATTTCCCCCGACTTGGCCTTGGCGTGGTTCGGCTTGGGCGAGTTGTTGCTTCGTTCAGGATCGCCGGGTGACTTGGATCTGGTCGCCGAGAATCTGGTTCATCTGGATCCCAAGCTGGCCAAGGAGTTCTCGCTGTTGCGTTCCAGGAGCAAGCGCTGAGGTGGGAGACGGTCGAATGAACGGCCTTTAATATGTAGAGTACACATTAAATAGATCTTATAACTTACTGTATGAAAGCATAAATCATAACTATTCTCCGACAGATACATGCCGCATAATGTATATTATGTAAAGTATTGGCGGTGGCTCAAATCCCGGCATTGGGAATAACTTTAGAGTCTGCCTCCAGGCCTATTCCCGAGCCCCTGCCTGCTTCAACAAGGCCACCATGTCTTCCCGCTTGGCCCGTCTTGCCCAAATCAAGGCTGTAGCCCCGTCGTCATTCTTGGCGGTAACATCCGCAACTTCCCAGACCAGCAGTTTCACCACCGCAAAGTGGCCTTCACGGACTGCCATCATGAGCGGCGTGGTGCCGTTGGGCGAACGCGCGTCGATATCGGCATCCTTGTCCAGGAGAAACTGGCACATCTCGACCTTGCCGCCAGCCGCACAGTAGTGCAGCGCCGTCCAGCCCGGGTGGTTCACCTGGGCGCCACGCTCAACTAGCAGCCGGGCGACCTCGAGGCTGCCGCCAATAGCGGCAAACATCAGGGGTGTGTCCCCGAAGCCATTGCGATGTTGAATATTTGCCTTCGAATTCAACAGCAACCGTGCCATTTCTACGTGCCCGTGGCGCGCCGCGATCATCAGCAAGGAATTCCCCGCCGGGTCAACCGTGTCGACCGGCATGCCGCGACCGACAGTGTCCCGCACCATGTCGAGGTTGTTGTCTTGCGCAGCGAGGAGCAGCCGTTCAAGGATCGTCTGCCCGGAGGCCGACCCGACCGCCAGAAACCACAACAGCAGGAGCCGCCCGGCGCCTTGCACCAGACGGGCACTGCACCTGGGAAGGCTAAGAGGCCCCAACATCCAGGTCGATCCCGAATAGCCGACCGAAATTGGCGCTGGTGACACTGCCGACCTCCTCCACCGTCACCCCCTTGAGGCGCGCCAGTTCCTCGGCTACATGGCTGACGTAAGCCGGCTGATTGGTCTTACCACGGTGTGGAATGGGCGCGAGGAACGGGGAATCGGTCTCGATCAACAGGCGATCCAACGGCAGGGCTTGCGCCACCGCCTTGAGCGCGGCGGCATTCTTGAACGTCACGATCCCTGAAAACGAGATCAGGAAATTGAGATCAATGGCGGCGAGGGCGGTCTCGAGTGTCTCGGTGAAACAGTGCATGACGCCCCCAACCTCCTCGGCGCCCTCTTCCCGCATGATGCGCAACGTGTCTTCGGCGGCGTCGCGAGTGTGAACGACCAGAGGCTTGCCACACTGACGTGCGGCACGGATATGCACCCGAAAGCGCTCGCGCTGCCACTCGGCGTCGCCCTTTACCCAGTGGTAATCCAGCCCGGTTTCCCCGATCGCGACCACCTTAGCGTGGCGGGAGAGCGAAACCAGTTGTTCGACACTGGCCGAAGCCCCCGGAACATCGGGCAACTGGTCCGGATGTACGCCGACAGTGGCATAGAAGTTGGCATGGTCCACGGCGAGTTTCAGGACATCCGGAAACCCCGCCAGATTGACGCTGATGCATAGCGCATGGGTGACACGACGAGCGCGCATCTCCGCCTGGATGGCGTCGAGCTTCCCCGCGTAGTCGGGAAAGTCGAGGTGGCAATGGGAATCGACCAGCACTCAGCCCGCCTGCCGGACCGGACGCACTGCCACGGCGCGGTACTGCAGCAGCAGGTCTTCGAAAAACAAGCGTGCATTGAGCGGGTGTTGGGCGAGTCCGCGCGCCTCGCCCAGACGCCGCAACAATCCTGCCAGGGCGGCCGCATCCAGTGGACGGCAGATTTTCTCAATGGCAGCCTGAGCCTCCAAGTTGTAACGCGCCCGCCCCGCCATGTGTGTGGACAGCAAGTCGTACACCCAGCGCTGCAGCCAACCCACTACAACGGTCGGCGCAACGGTGTCACAACTCTGAGCCAGCGCCAGGGGGTCGTAGGACGCGTCGGCTAGCCGGTTGAGAAACTCCCGCCGCTTCGGCTCGAATTGCGCAGCAGAGAGCACTGCCAACGGTGCTCCCGCGGCACCGGCCAGAGCCAACTCAGGTTCATCAATACCTTGCGCTTTCAACCACTTGGCTGCCGCTTTCGGATCCGGTGTCGCCACCGGAACGACCATGCAGCGGCTGCGAATGGTTGGAAGCATTCTCTGGGGCCTGCTGGTCACCAGCAGGTAGTGCGTCTCAGGCGGAGGCTCCTCGAGATTCTTCAGTAACGCGCTTTGCGCCGGCGCGTTCATGGCGTCTGCGGGGTCAATCAGGATGACCCGCGCCCCGCCCCGGTGCGTTCCGATCGCGAGAAACCCTTCGGTCGCCCTCACCTGTTCAATCTTGATCTGGTCGCTTTTCTTCTTTTCCTTCTTGGCGGGCGTTTCGTCCTCGGATTCCGGCTCCATGCTTTCGGGCTGCAGGCGTCGAAAATCGGGGTGGTTGCCCTGGGAAAACCAGTTGCAGGCCTGGCAGGCTTCGCAGGGCAGTCCCTGCTTGTCAGGTGACTCGCAGAGAAGCGACTTGGCAAAAGTATCGGCCAGCAGCGACTTTCCAAGGCCGGGGCGACCGATCATCAGCAAGGCGTGCGGCAGCTTGCCTCCCCGCTTCGGCAGCGATTTCCAGGCATCCAATTGCCAATCATTAATCATTTAATATTATATGGTTGAAACAATATTCTCTAGTATTACTTGAATATCGGGAAGGGGGCGATTGGCATCCAGAATCTTCATCCGTTGGGGAAACTGGGCCGCGCGACGAAGGTAGCCGTCGCGTACGCGCTCGAAAAATGCCCGGTTCTGCTGCTCGAACCGGTCTCGAGAGTCCTGGACTGGTGCGCCCGAAGCTCTGCTTTCGCACTCCAGGTCCCGCGCGCCGCGGCGGCGGGCTGCCACGTCGGTTGGAACGTCGAAGACCAGGGTCAGATCCGGTTGAAAACCGCCCTGGACCCATGTTTCCAGTGTCTCGATTCGTCGGACGTCCATCTCCCGCCCGCCGCCCTGGTAGGCGAAGGTGGCATCGGTAAAACGGTCAGAAATCACCCATTTTCCGTCCGCCAGCGACGGGTAAATCACCCGCTCCAGATGTTCCCTTCGGGCGGCGAACATGAGCAAGGTCTCGGTTTCGATGTGCATCGGCTCGCCAAGGACCAGCGTGCGCAACTGTTCGCCCAACGGTGTTCCCCCCGGTTCCCGGGTCACCACCACTTCGACCCCGCGCTGGCGCACGCGTTCCGCGAGCCATGTGAGGTGGGTGCTCTTGCCGGCGCCGTCCACCCCTTCGAGCGTGATGAATTTTCCTCTGCCCTCGCTCATGGCTTCGCTCCGGCCCGCTGGTAACGGGCGACCGCCCGATTGTGCTGTTCGAGGCTGCGCGAGAACTCGCTGGAGCCATCACCTTTGGCCACAAAGTAAAGCGCGTCGGTTTTGTCCGGCTTGACCGCGGCACGCAACGACGCCAGGCCCGGGATGGCAATCGGGCTGGGCGGCAGGCCGGCGCGCGTGTAGGTATTGTGTGGCGTGTCGGTCATCAGGTCGCGCTTGCGCAGGTTGCCATCGAATTTGCTCCCCAGGCCATAGATCACGGTGGGGTCCGTCTGCAGGCGCATGCCGATACGCAGCCGGTTGGTGAAGACGCCAGCGATCAGCCCGCGGTCCTCGCCACGCCCGGTCTCCTTTTCGACGATGGAGGCCAGGATCAGGGCCTCGTAGGGGCTTCGCAAGGGAGAATCGGCAGCTTTTTGCATCCAGACCGATTCTAGCTGCTTCTGCATGGCACGATGCGCCCGGGCGAGTATGGCAAGGTCGCTTTCTCCCTTGCCGAACAGGTACGTGTCCGGGAAGAACCAGCCTTCGGCCGCGCGGCCGGCAGCCCCCAGTTTTTCCATGATCTCGCGGTCGGAAAAGTCCCGGGTGTCGTGCCTCACCGATGGATGCGCATCGAGCGCGGCCCGCACTTGTCGCACCGTCCATCCCTCGATGAAGACCACTTCGACCTGGGTGAAGTCGCCCTGCGTCAATTTGCGCAGGATCTGCCAGGGCGTGATTCCCTGCGAAACCGCGTAGCTGCCGGCCTTGATGTTGGTGTCCATGCCGCTCAGGCGTGCCAGCAAGTTGAACTGCCAGGGCGACAGCGCAATGCCTGCATCGACCATCTGCCGTGTCGCTGCCCGCAGCGAGCTACCTCGCTGGATGGAAAATTCCACCGCAGGGGAAGCCAGCTGTACCGAGCCCAGGGCGCTCCAGGCCAGATAGGCGATGGCAAGGAGCATAACGAGTACCCCGAACTTGAGGACACGCATCAGTTGAGTGTCCAGCCTGCAACAGGCGCGAGGGAGGTACCGATGATCAATCGAGCCTGGTTCAATTGGGCTAGGAAAACGGCGGGGGTGGGAGAACGGTGAAATGCTGCCGCTATAATAACGCGCCCACTCACGCAGTTTCCCGCGATCGACGATTACCGCTCATGAATCCCGCTCTGGAACCGACACTGACGCAATTGGGCGCCACGATTGCTGACGGGGTGGTGCGTGACTTCGGACATCCTGCCGAGGAACTTGCCACCCTGACCGAAGGCAATATCGTCGCCGACCTGTCCCAGTTCGGCGTGCTCGAATTTGCCGGCGCGGACGCCACCGAATTCCTTCAAAACCAGTTGAGTTGCGACCTGAAGTCGCTGGCGGGGAGCAGCACCTACGGAAGCTATTGCACGCCCAAGGGGCGCATGCTGGCCTCCTTCATCGCCTGGAGGAATGGCGAGGCCTGGCGCATGATGCTGCGGCACGACGTACTCCCCGCCATCCACAAGCGCCTTCGCATGTTCGTGTTGCGCTCCAAGGTGACCGCTGTTGACCTCTCGGAGCAAGTGGCCCTGCTTGGCGCCGCCGGCCCGCACGCGGCTGAAGTTCTGCGCGGCACCTTTGGCGTGCTGCCGACAGCACCGCAGGGCGTCGCGACCGTTGCCGAAGGCGGATCCGTGCTTTCGGTGCCCGGCGATCGCTGGTTGGTCGCGATCCCCGTGGAGGCGGCGACTCCAACATGGCCCCTCCTCGCCAAGTCGATGCGCCCGGTTGGCGCGAGCGCCTGGGACTGGACGGATATTCGCAACGGGATTGCGTTCGTGGGGACGCGCACGCAGGAACAATTCGTCCCGCAGATGGCCAACATGGAATTGATCGGCGGCGTGAGCTTCAAGAAGGGTTGCTACCCCGGCCAGGAAATCGTGGCGCGCACACAGCACCTGGGCAAGGTGAAGCGCCGCCTGTACCTGGCCAATGTGGCGGCCGAGGCATTGCCGGGGGAGGAGCTCTTCGGCGAAGACGTCGAGGGTCAGTCCAACGGCATGGTGGCCAGCGCCGCGCCCTCACCCCTGGGCGGAACCGATGTCCTTGCCGTGGTGCAGCGGGCCAGCGCGGAAGCCTCGCGCGTGCACTTGCGCAGCCTCGACGGGCCGCTGCTTGCATTTCGACCGCTTCCCTACGCGATTCCGTGAACTTTCCTGAACCGGAACACGGGCTCGAACGCAGAGCGGCGACCTGCCATGTTTACTACCGGGTCCGCACCGAGCAAATGCCGCAAGCGAGCAAAGCGGTCGCTGCGCTGGTTAATGAACTTCACGCGCGCACCGGCATCCGCGGGGCGCTTTCGCGCCGGATCGAGCGTGCCGAAGTGCGTGCATCGAAGGACAGTGCTGCCCAAGGGGTGCCCACCTGGATGGAAACTTATGCTGGCATCGAAGATCGTGCGGGTTTCGAGCGTCACATGGAAGCGGTCGTGCAGACTGTCGCATTCGTGCAATTCCTGCCGGACGGTGCGAACCGCACCCTTGAATGGTTCGAACCGATGGACCTAAAGGATGCGGCATGATGCAACTTCCATCGGCATGGCCCTCGCGATGTTCATGCGCCAGTGCCCGGTAGAACGACATGTGCCTCATCTTATTTGCCTATCGCGTTGTGCCCGGCGTGCCGCTGCTGGTGGCAGCCAATCGCGACGAGTATTACGCTCGCCCTGCCCGCCCGGCGGCCTTCTGGGATGACAAGCCCGCGATCCTCGCCGGGCGCGACCTGCAGGCGGGAGGCACATGGCTCGGGGTCAGCACCACGGGGCGCTTCGCCGCACTGACCAATTTTCGCGGATCACCCGGCGCCCGCCCCGGCGGGCCGTCGCGAGGGGAGTTGGTGACACGGTTCCTCGAGGGACAGCAGTCGGCAAAACGATTTACCAAGGGATTGCAGGCAGCCGGGGCCGATTATGCCGGCTTCTGTTTTCTCGCCAGCGATGGCATCGACCTGTACTTCTATTCCAACCAGGAAGAGGCCGGTGGTGCCGTCGAAGTGGAACCGGGGGTGCATGGCCTCGCCAATCACCTCCTCGATACGCCCTGGCCCAAAGTCGTGAAAGGGCGCCAGCGCCTGCAGGAGCACCTGTCCCTGCCCTTCGACGACGATGATTACCTCGACATCATGGACGACACCGTCCCGGCCGCCGAACAGGAGTTGCCCAAGAGCGACAAGGATCCCGCCTGGGAGCGCAGCCTGTCGTCGCTGCGCATCATTGCCGGCGACTATGGCACCCGCTGCTCGACCGTGGTGCGCATCGACGCGGCCGGCATGGTCGACTTTGCGGAGCGCACCTACGCCCGTGACGGCAGCAGCGCTGGCGAGCTGAGATACCGGTTCAGCGCCGCGCGGGCACGCAAGCACTGACGTCGTTCGGTACTCGACGCCTCAGCGTGGCATCTGTGGCTACAGCGCCAATGTCATTTCGACGTGCGCAATCCCTGCCTCGAAAAACTCGCCACCGCGCTCGATGAATCCAAAGCCGCGATAGAAAGCCGCGACGTAGGACTGCGCATGCAGCAGGGCTTGTCGGGCCCGCTGTTCGCGCGCGCGATCCAGCAGAGCCGTGAGAATGGCGGCTCCGATATCCTGCCCCCTGAACTCTCGCAGCACGGCCATGCGACCGATGCTAACGGTCCCGCGATCATCGACCGGAAGCAGCCTGCCCGTGCCCACGACCTTGCCGTCGAGCGTTGCAATGGCATGCAGGGAACGCTCGTCCCACTCGTCCCATTCCAGTTCGACCGGCACGCCTTGCTCCACGACGAAAACCGCCTTGCGTACCGGCTGAGCCTCGGCTTTGGCGTGCGACCAATCGAGCAAGGCAACGTGTGGCCGGGTGTGCATGAGGGGGGTCGCTCGTCGATGTCGTTGGTGCGTGCGGAGGCGCTTCGCCTCTTATACTAGGACATCAACGGAGATTGATCCACCATGACGGGGACTGACCGCAGCATCGAGAACCTGGCTTCGGAGGAACGTGTCAGCGTGCAGACGCTGGCCTGGTCGGACGAGGGCCTGCAGCTCATCGACCAGCGCGTGCTTCCGCAGCGCTTCACGACCATTCGCTGCGACTCGGCCGCCGCAGTCGCAGAGGCAATTCGCACCATGGTCGTGCGCGGCGCGCCCGCCATAGGCTGTGCCGCCGCATTCGGCATCGCCCTTGAAGCGCGCCGGCAACGCGCGCAGAGCCCTGCAGCCTTCCTGTCGGCGCTCGAGGCGGCTTTCGCCGTGCTCGCTGCCAGCCGTCCGACCGCAGTCAATCTTTTCTGGGCGCTCGAGCGTATGCGCGAGGAACTGGCGCGCTGCAACACACTGAGTACCGCAGATACCGCGTCGCGCCTGGCTGCGGAAGCCGTGGCGATTTTCGAATCCGATATTTCCGCGAACAAGGCGATCGGACGCGCGGGCGCCGCGCTGGTGCACGAGGGCGCACGCATCATGACCCACTGCAATGCGGGGGCGCTGGCAACCGCAGGGCATGGGACGGCATTGGGCGTGGTGCGCTCGGCCCGCGACCAGGGCAAATCCATCTCCGTCATCGCCAATGAAACGCGACCGTTCCTGCAGGGGGCGCGGCTGACCGCCTGGGAGATGGTGCAGGAACGCATACCGGTCACGCTGGTCACCGACAACATGGCCGCCCACCTGATGAAAACCGGGCAGGTCGACCTGGTGATTGTCGGTGCCGATCGCATTGCTGCCAATGGCGATACGGCGAACAAGATTGGGACCTATGGCCTTGCGGTGCTGGCCGCGCATCACCGCCTGCCCTTCTACGTTGCCGCTCCGCTTTCCACCATTGATCGCGGCACACCGGATGGCAACGGGATTCCCATCGAGGAACGGCATGGCGACGAGGTGACCGGGTACGGCGCAATGCGCTGGGCGCCGCAGGGCGTTGCGACAAGGAATCCTGCCTTCGACGTGACGCCGGCTGCGCTCGTCACTGCGCTGATCACCGAGAAGGGCGTGCTTGAGCGTCCCGATTCGACTGGAATCCGCAGCCTGTTCAAGGCATGAAGTATTATCAATTCTGTCCCATAGCATCCGTGGTACGGACACTAACGAAGCAATTGATATCAGTCGGTTATCGCCACAGGCGTGCCGGGTATGACGCGCTCGTACAGATCGATGATGTCGGCGTTGCGCATGCGGATGCAGCCGATCGAACCCGGCGTGCCCATGGGCACGGTATCCGGGCTGCCGTGGATGTAGATGAACCGGCGCATGGTATCGACCGTGCCCATGCGATTGAATCCCGGTTCGCAGCCTGACAACCACAGGATGCGCGTGAGTATCCAGTCGCGCCCCGGAAATTGTGCGGCAAGCGCCGGTGACCAGACCTCGCCGGTGGGACGGCGACGAACGAATACGGTATTTTCCGCCTGCCCCGAGCCAATCTTGGCGCGAACGATGTGGCGGCCGCGCGGAGTGCAGTAGCTGCCGTTCTGCTCGCCCACGCCTTTCTTCGCTGTGGACACCGCGTAATCACGAATGGGCGTCCCTTCGTCGTCGAGCAAGCGCAGTGTCTGCGCTGGAATGGAAATCTCGATGCTACGCACTATCGCGTCCCGGCGTTGCATCCTGCGGCGCACGGCGTGCACGGCGTGCGCGAAAGAAGGATGACAGCATCGTGCCGCACTCGGCTTCGCGCAGGCCACCGGTCACGGTCGTGTGGTGATTGAGCCTGCCTTCCGAGAACAGGTTCACCACGCTGCCGCAGGCACCGGTCTTCGGATCGGCGGCACCGAAGACCAGCCTTTCGAGGCGTGCATGCATGATCGCACCCGCGCACATCGCGCAAGGTTCCAGCGTCACGAAAAGGCTGCAACCGACGAGACGGTAATTTCCGATCTGCGCCGCTGCTTCACGCAGCGCCTGGATTTCCGCGTGCGCGGTCGGGTCATGCCGGGAGATGGGGGCGTTGAAGCCGCGACCGATGATTCGCCCATCGCAGACGACGATCGCGCCGACAGGGACTTCGCCGCATGCTGCGGCCTGCGTCGCAAGGTCCAGTGCGGCGCCCATGAATGCGTGCTCCGAACTCGCGTTGGCATCGAATGCCACGGTATCAGGACTGTTTGGAGCGGTCATGCGGGATTTTCGCTTCGCTGCGTATCGTTGGTGGACCGATCATACCGCGGCCGCTCGCATGGACTTGCAATGGCACTCGTGGTCGTTTTTCATGCAGTGGCGGTTCGGTTTACGTCGCGCTGCACAATTTTTCTGCGGGGGTAATGCTGCAAATTCATAGGCATAAAGCGAGAAAAAGCGGGACAAAAGGCCCGTCTCCGGCTATGCTAACGAACCTATCTGAAATTGCACTTCCCACCCCAACCTAGCCTCTGGACCTTATCCTGTGAATCCCCTTTGCTCATCTTGCCGCATACGTCCCGGGACGAAACTTGTGAAAACCGGCCGTAGCGGTCGCTTTGCATCATGGCGTTGCGCAGTTTGTCTTGACCGACGCTCAGGCAGCTGGGTTACCGGCTTTCGCCCACAGTCCGAAGCGGCGGCAAAGAACCGCCCCAAATAGCCTCTGGGCGAGGGTTTTCGGCCGGCAACTTCGTCCGGCCAACAAACCGGTAAGTGACGCCGAAGCTTCGTTTTCCTAAAGTGCGGTAGCGCCTCCATCGCAGGCGCCGGGTTCTCTCGCCCGCCACCGTCTTGTGGCGGCCTACTCCCGGATACCGCCCATCAACAGGCCGCCGTCGATGACGAGCACAGTGCCATTGACGTAAGAGGCGTCCGGAGAGGCGAGGAACGCAATGGCCGCGGCCACCTCATCGGGCAGCCCGATGCGCCCCAGGGGCACGCGCACTTCCCGAGCGCGCCGCGTGGCGGGCGTGAGCATTGCCGTCGCAAGTTCGGTCTCGATCGGCCCTGGTGACAGGGCGTTCACGCAGATTCCCAATGGCGCAAGCTCGAAGGCCATGACGCGGGTCAGCGCCACGACGCCGCCCTTTGCTGCGGCGTAGGCCGATTGACGATCGTTACCGGTGTGCGCGGCCAGTGACGCTACATTGACAATACGGCCGCTGCCCTGCTTCGCCATGATGCGCGCGACTTCCTGCCCGACCATGAACACGCCGGAGAGGTTGACGTTGAGCACCCGCTGCAAATCCGCGTCGCTGGTATCGAGAAAGGCCACCGGCTTGCCGACGGCGGCGTTGTTGACGAGGACGTCGATGCGCCCGAAGTCGGTGGCCACGGCTTTTACAGCGTCCACGACACTGGCTCGCTGCGTCACGTCGATGGCGTAAGCCCTGGCGGTCCCGCCACTCTCCGCAATGGCCGCGGCGGTCGCCGTGGCTCCGGCCAGGTTGATGTCGGCTACCGCAACGCTTGCGCCTTCGGCCGCAAGGCGCCGCGCAGCTGCGGCGCCAATGCCGCGCGCCGCACCGGTAATGATGGCGATCTTCCCGACCAGCCGCCTCGGCATGGCCATGGCATTGCTCCCTGCGGGAGAAACGCCTTTCACTTCGACTTCGTCGCCGACGCGGACTCAGCCAGGAACTCGCGCATGCGCCGGAAGTCCATCAGCACCTGCCCCAGGCTGCCGAACACTGTTTCCATGGTCAGCTTTCCGTTGTCGTCGAAGGAGCAAAGTGCGCCGGTCTTGTAGCTGAAAGGCTTGCCCGCCGGAAAGCCCTCGAAATCATTGGCGGGAGTCGCAGTGATGCTTACCCGGGCGAAGATGAGATTCTCATTGTTCTCGCCGGCCAGCGGGAACATGTCCTTCTCGTCGCACTGGATGGCGTAGCTGGAGAAATTCTTGAAGTAATTGATCCACAGCTGGCGGACCGCTTCTCGCCCCTGTGCGGTCGCCTTCTTCTTCACCGGATCGTCGGGATAGTGCGGACCGATGACATGGTACTCGGCGTCTTCGGTCACGGTATCGCAGATCCATTGCACGTCCCGGGCCAGCTCGGCGTCGAAATGTTCCTTCAAGGCTTTCTTGAGTTGCGCCGGTGTCAGCATGATGTTCCTCCACAAACAGCCAATAAAAAAGCGGTGCCGGCAAGGCTGCCGGCACCGCTCGTGTGACGCGGGTTACTTTGTTGCCTGGATCTTTTCGTAGACGCCATTGCCCCAGACTTTCGGTGCAAACTGCTTCCACACGTCCTTGGTCGCCGCCTGGAAAGGCGCAACCGCGGGCTTGGCAACCGCCACGCCGTTCTTGCGGAACTGCTCGGCAAGATCACCCTGCTTCGCCCATTCCTTCTGGGTGATTTCGACGGCCACCTCCTTCCACGCATCGCGCGTGATCTTCTGTGTCTCCGGCGTCATCTTTGCCCAGATTTCATCATTGATGATGGTGTTGGTGATGTTGAAGATCCAGTCGACCAGCGCCAGGTTCTTCGCCACTTCCCAATGCTTGTTGTCGGCCATGAAGGCGAGCGGGCCTTCCCATCCGTCCGCGGTGCCCTGCTGCAGCGCGGTGTACAGCTCCGGCGCGGCGATGACCACAGGGCTGGCGCCCAGCGCGCGCAGCGATGACACGATCACGGGGATCTCAGGAGCGCGAATCTTCATTCCCTTGGCATCCTCGGGCGTGTTGATCATCCGCTTGTTGCTCAGGAAGACGCGTGAACCGGTGATCAGGTAACCGATCTGGCGCACGCCGGTCTGCTTGTAGAAGTCGTCCTGCCACTTGGCGCCCACCGGGCCGTTCACGACTTTTTGTGCGTGCTCGAGGTCGCGGAACAGGAAGGGCATGAACAGCAGGTCGTAGATCGGGGAGCCTGTGGCGCCGATGGAGCCGATGCCGATGGTGCCCAGTTTCACGCCGTCCATGATCTGGCGCTCGCCCCCCAGCTGGTTGCAGCAGAACACCTCGATCGTTACCTTGCCCTTGGTACGCTCATTCACCAGTTTGGTGAACTTGGTGATGCCGTCAAGGTAGACGCCGGGCTGCTGCACCGTTGCAAAGCGGAACTTTAGTTCCTGTTGCTGCGCCATCGCCGAGGACATGGCAAGTGCTGCAAAAGCAGGCACCAGCCACTTGCCGAGGGTGCGGAGGATTCGTCCTCCAGTCAGATTCATTGCGGTGTACGTCATCGTCTTTCCTCCATTTGCATATATTTCAGGGTGTTCGGCTCGTTGTCGGAGCCAGATTGTCACTTGATCGTCGAATCGGGTTCGTCCCCAACGGGCGCGATTATGTCATTAATTGTCCATCCGGGTAGGTCAGTTTCCGCCGTAAATCAACCGTGGAAGCCACGTGACCAGGGCCGGAATGTAGGTGATCAGCATCAGCACCAGGACCAGGGTCCAGATGAAACCGCGGGCCGCGTAGAACACCTTCCCTACGGGAGCGCCGCTGATGGCTGACGCGACAAAGATATTGGTGCCCACCGGGGGCGTCAGGGTTCCGATCATCACGTTCAACGTGACGACCACGCCAAAATGTACCGGGTCGACCCCCAGTTTTGTCACCACTGGGAACAGGATGGGCAGCGTGATGAGCATGATCGGAATCGGCTCCATCGCCGTCCCGAGCAGCAGCAGCACAATGTTGATCAACAGCAGGATGACCGCAGGGTTGGTCGAGACCCCGGTCAGCCAGTTGGAAATCAGGTTGCCGAGTCCTTCCGCCGTGCAGATCCAGCCGAACAGTTGCGCGGAAGCGACCGTGACCATGACTGCGGCCGAGATCACGGAGACGCTCACCAGCATCTCCGGCACCTCGGACATCCTGAACTCGCGATAGATGAATTTGCCGACGACAAATGCGTAGACAACCGCGACCACCGATGCCTCGGTGGGCGTGGCGAATCCGGTCAGGATCGAGCCCAGAATGATGATCGGCATGATCAGGGCCAGCGCGGAATCCCACAGGCTGCGAAAGAACTGGGGGACGGTTGCCCGGGGCTCGACCGGGAGGTTGTTGCGCTTGGCGAAGCGATAGACCAGGATCATCATCGCCAGCGCCATTACCAGTCCCGGAATGATGCCGCCAACGAACAATTGCCCTACGGACACGCTGACCATCGATCCGATGATGACCATCAGCAGGCTGGGCGGGATGATCGGCCCCATGGTTGCGGCAGACGCGATGATGGCTGATGCATATTCCGGCGAATAGCCCTTCTTGATCATCCCGGGAATAAGCAGGGAACCCGTGGCCGCTGCGTCAGCCACGGCACTGCCGCTCATTCCCGACATGATGAGATTGGCTACGATGGACACTTGGGCGAGCCCGCCGCGAATGTGTCCCACCAGCACCGAGGCAAACATGACTAGTCGTTGCGTGACACCGCCGCGGCTCATCAATTCGCCGGCCAGCAGGAACATGGGCACCGACAGCAAGGGAAAGGAGTCCACGCCTTCCATGAACTGCTGTGGAATCAGGGTCAGCGGGAGAGGCATCTGCCCCCCGGTCAGCCCTGCCGAGACGACCAGCAGGTAGACCAGCGACGCGATGCCCATGGCATAGAACAACTCGACGCCGAATGCGAGCAGCACGAGGAAAATGACGAACAGGAGAACGAGCATGACTAGCGCCTCCTCATGCCCGTAGCGTCGGATCGTTCACCATGAAGGAGGACCTTCAATTCCTTCCACAGTCGTCCGAATTCATAGATCACCACCAGGGCGCAGCCAATCGGCACTGCGGCGAACTGCACGGCTTTGGAGATCGGCACGGTGCTGAATTCCTGATAGGCCACCTTTCCCAGCATGCGCGTGCCGTGATAGATAACGAATGCCAGGAAGACGACGGATAGGACAATCCCGATCACGTTGACGGCCGCCTGGGCCCGCCTGGGCAGGCTGTCCGTGATCGAGTCGATTTTCAGGTGGGCCTTGCGAACAACGGCGATGGCCGCTGCGATGAATGTAGCGTAGATGAACACCAGTCTTGCCAGTTCCTCGGTCCATTCCGGAGGGTCACTCAACAGGTACCGACCCACTACCTGGGTAAAGAGCAGGATCACCATCAGCAGCATCAATGCGGCGCAAACGTATTCGATCGCACGCGTACCCATGCCACGGTCGGGTGCCGGCGGTGTGCCGATTTCCCGCGCGACGATGTCCTCCAGCTGGGGAGTGGCCTTGTCCGTCATTTCTCCTCCTTCAAACGAATCTTCACGCCGAGCCCTGTTCGGCCATGCCACTTTGTCCGCTGCGCCGGCGCAAGGGCGGGCAAGGATACCGCTATTTGTGTCGTTGACAAAGCGGCACGGGGCGCCTCCTCAGGCTTGCAGGCAAGCTGACAAGGTCCTGACATCCGGCAGTGCCTCCAGCCGGCTGAGGAGTGAAAAAGCCTCGCGCGCGCCAGCGGCGTTGGCATAGCCAGACGCGCAGTCCATGAATTTCCCTTCCAGGTCGGCCAGCGTCACCGGCCGGTCCCGGCTCCCCCGGTTTCCGATACGCGGCACGCGCTGGTCCAGCTTGCGCCCATCGGTCAATTCGATGCCCACATCCGTGAACTCCTTGAGCAGGAAGGTATCGTTGCCGTGCAACTCGGGGTGCACCACCATGCGGACCTTGCTCATCAGCGCTACCAGCGCCGGGTCGCGCGCGCGCTCGTCGGTGAAGTGGGACAGCCGCACGCTGCGCTCGCTCAACGCGGTCGCCACGCAGAACGGCGTGGAGAACTTGGCTTCATAGCCCGTGGCCGGCTTGTCGAAGCGCATGGTCTTGGGCACCAGTTCATGAACGGCGATCGTCACCTGTTTCACCTGATTCGGGCGCACGTCGTTGCGGGTGACCAGGTCCAGTACGCAGTCCAGCGCCGAGTGCACCAGGCCGCAGCAGGGGTAGACCTTGATCACCAGCCCGGGGTCGACCAGGTCGTAAGGTGCGCCGATGGAGGCGGTCATGGCCCCCAGGTCAAAATTGCCGGCGCCATTGAAGACCTCGCAGAAGCCCCAGCCGATCTCCAGAACGTCCGGGTTGGCGGTGAAGCCCGCCTGCACCAGCCGGCCGGCGACGACGCCGTTTCTGGCGGCCTTGCCCAGGTGGAAGGGATTGAGCATGTTGCCGATCATGGTTCGCATGCCGGAGGCCTCCGCCGCCGCCGTGCCGATGGCGTATTGCATTTGCAGGGTATTGAAGCCGAGCAGCTTGCCTACCGCGACAGCCGCCCCGAAATGCGCCAGCGTGGAGGTCGAGTGCCAGCCCTTGGCGTAGTGGTGCACGCCCAGCCCGCGGGCGATGGCTGCCTCGACTTCCCAACCGACGATGAAGGCTTCCAGCAGGCGCTCTCCGCTGACACCGCCCTCCTCTTCCGCCACGGCGAGGGCTGCGAACAGCACCGGCGAGGCGATGAAGCCGCTGACGGTCAGGCTGATGCTGTCGTAGTCGAGCGCGTGTGCCGCGGCGCCATTAGCCATGGCGGCGCCGGAGGCGGCCAATCGCAGCGGCGTTCCGAGCACGCTGCCCTGCCCTGCGCGCGTTTCGCGCTCGGCGAGCTTGCGCACCTGTCGCACCGACTCCTCATCGATGCCCGCCAGCAGCGTGCCGATGGCATCGACGATGGCATGCTTGCCTCGCTCGCGTACCGCCACCGGAATCCCCGCGTAGTGCGTGTCCACCGCAAACTGTGCCAGATCCCTGGTCGTGCCCATTGCGATTACTCCTCAAGCTTTGGTTGTCTCGGCGGCTGTACCTTGCAGCGTACGCTCTGCCCGAAGTCGTTCGCGCAGGCTCGCGGTCGCAGCAGCGTCGATGAGCAGTTGCCCCGCCACCAGCACCACGCCGTACTTGCGCGCAGCATAGTCGCGGGAAATCTTTTCATTGCGGATGTCGACGATGACTGCCTGAGGATCTCGCTCCAGTGGCTCGCCGAACCCACCGCCGCCTGCCGTGATGTGGCGGATGCGGTCACCCTTCTGGATGGCCATGGTGATCTTCGTCTCGAGCAGGGTCTCCTGCCCGCCTCGTCCGAGGTAAGTTTGCGAGGTGGAACCGGAGTCGCCGCCCTCCAGGCCATAGGGAGGCACGTCGCGCCGGTGGGTGCGCACCTGCAAAACGGCTTCGCTGCCCGCGAACTCGAGATGGCGCTGCAGTGCCAGGCCGCCGCGATGGCGTCCGGCGCCACCCGAGTCGGGAACGAAGCCGTAGTCCAGCACGCGCACCGGGTTTTCCGCCTCCAGGATCTCGATCGGCTGGTTGGAGATATTGGTGGCGATATGGGCCACGCCCTCCCCGCCGTCGCCGCCCGCGCCCGCCCCCCAGCTGCCGCAGATGATGTCGTTGAACTGGAAGGCGCGGCCGTTGGCGTGGTAGCCGCCGATGCGAATTCCGCTGATCCCGCCGTCGCCCGCCGCGGGAACCTGCTTCGGGAGCGCCTTGGCCATGGCGCCGAAGATGGCATCCAGGATGCGATAACCGAGCACGCCGCGCGCGGCAACCGCGGCTGGAGGCTTCGGATTGAAGATCGAGCCCTCCGGCAACACGATCTCGATAGGCCGGAAGCACCCCTCGTTGTTCGGCACCGGCGTGCGCATCAGGGACCGCACCGCGATGTACACGGCGGACCGTGCAAACGACGGGGTGCAGTTGATGGCGCCCTTCACCTGCGGCGATGACCCCGCGAAGTCGAAACGCACCCGGTCGCCGCGGATTTCCACGCGCACCTTCACCGGAACCAGCACCCCCTGCCGGCCGTCGTGGTCCTCGTAGTCGGTGAATTCGAAATCGCCGTCCGGCCAGTGGGCGATTTCCTGGCGCGTGACGCGCTCCGAATAATTGAGGATCTCGTCGACGTAGGCGTGAAACACCGCCGCGCCGTAATGCTGCATCAGCGCCTGCAAGCCGTGTTCTCCAGCCATGCAGCCGGCCACCTGTGCTCCGAGGTCGCCCATCACGGTGTCGGGCACGCGCACGTTGAGCTTGATCAGGTCGTACACCGCCTCATCGGGGACGCCGGCCACATGCAGCTTCAAGGGCGGCAGGCGCAACCCTTCCTGGAATATCTCGGTGGAGTCGGCCGCGCCGCCGCCGGGAACCCGGCCGCCGATGTCGGCATGGTGCGCCACCACCACCGCGAAACCTTCCAGCCGCTCCTCGAAGAAGATCGGCTTGAACATGAAGATATCCGGCAGGTGCATGCCGCCGTGGTACGGGTCGTTGAGGATGATCAGGTCGCCGGGCGCAAAGGCCTCGCCGAAGCGCTTGCGCACCACCTGGATGGCATCGGGGATGGACCCCAGATGCAGCGGCAGCGACAGGCCCTGTGCGATGAGCCGCCCCTCGCGGTCGCACAGGGCGGCGGCAAAATCCAGCAGCTCGCGCACCACGCTCGAGCGCGCGCTGCGCATGACCATCAACGCCATTTCATCGGCCGCAGCCGCCAAGGCGTTGCGCAGCACCTCGAAGGTGATGAGGTCGAAGTCGTCGCTTTTGCCGGCCGGGTTGTTATTCATTGGGTGTTCTCTCCTCAGCGGCGGCGCGCAGCGCAATGCGGATCTGCCCCTGCCCGTCCAGCGATGCGCGCGCGCCGGCCGGTACCACCGTTGTCGTGTCGAACTCCTCGATGAGCAGCGGCCCGACGCGCGGTGATGACAGATCCCCGCGCGTGATCACATCGACAGCGCGGCGCTCGGCGGCATCGGCAAAATACACCGGGCGGCTTGGCTTGTCCGGACGGTAATCGGCGCGCGCCTGGCCCGCCGGCGGCACGAACCCTTCGCTGACCGCGGCAACCGCGCGCAGGTTGACGATCTGCACCGGTTGGGCGTTCAGGTAACCGTAGGTGCGTCGATGCTCCGCGCCGAAAGCTTCTTCCAGCATCGCAGGAGCGGATGATGCTGGATACGCCTCTGGCAGGGAGACCAGCAGCTCATACTGCTGCCCCACGTAGCGCAGGTCGGCGAAGCGCCGCACGCGAACCTGCTCGCGCGGATAGCCTTGTTCCAGCAAGGAGGCGACAGCGTCTTCCTCGATGCGTTGGTATTGAGTCGCCAGTTCGCTGGTATCCACCTCGGCCAGGCGACGCAGGTAAGTCTGCACGCGGCGGGCTTCCACCTTGGCAGTGAGCAGGCCGTAGGCGCTGAAAAGGCCCGGAAAGCGCGGGATGACGGCTTCCGGCATGCGCAATGCCTGCGCGAGGTTCGCCCCGTGGACCGGGCCGCTGCCCCCGAAGGCATAGAGCGTGAAGAGGCGCAGATCGCGGCCGCGCTCCGTCGACACCGCGCGCAGCGCCCGCATCATGGTGGCGTTGGCGATCGTGTGGATGGCGTGGGCGGCTTTTTCGACGCTCATTCCGGTGGGCTTGGCAATGCGCCGCTCGATGGCCCGCCAGGCGCCATCGGGGTCGGGCTTGAGGATGCCGCGCCCGATGGCATCCGGGTCAAGGTAACCCAGCACCACGTTGGCATCGGTGACCGTCGGCTCGGTGCCTCCCAGCCCATAGCAGACCGGCCCTGGCGACGCGCCGGCGCTCTTTGGGCCGACCTGCAGCGCGCCGCCGCCATCGAGCCAGGCAATGCTGCCGCCGCCGGTGCCCACTTCGGCCACATCGATTACGGGCAAGCGGATCAGGTAGCCGCCGCCCCGCAGCACCCGGCTGGCGGCGGAAATCTCGCCGCCGACTTCGAACTCGCCCGAGCGATGATATTCACCCTCCTCGACCAAGGCAGCCTTGGCAGTCGTGCCGCCCATGTCGAAGGACAGGACGTTGGGTATGCCGGCGAGGCCAGCCGCATGGTTCACGCCGACGACGCCCGCCGCGGGGCCGGACTCGAGCAGGTGCACCGGTTGCTCGGCCGCCGTACGCAGGTCCATCAGGCCGCCACTCGACTGCATGAGCAGGATTGGCGACTGGACGCCCTGCCCCTTCACACCGGCCTCCAGGGAGGAGAGGTAGCGATGCACCACCGGCTTGACGTAGGCATCGACAACCGCCGTGCTGGTGCGCTCGAACTCGCGGATCTCGCGCACCAGGTCCGCCGACTGCGACACATGCACGCCGGGAAACTCCGCCTTGATCAGCCGGGCGACCGATGCCTCGTGCGCCGGATTGGCGTAGCTGTGCAGGAACGATACGGCGACGGAATTGACCCCCGCGCCAATGGCTTCTTTCACCACCGAGCGAACAGTGTCAAGGGATACCGCGGTGTCGACCTTGCCGCTGGCATCCATGCGCTCGGCCACTTCATAGACGCGATGGCGCGGGATCAGCGCGGGTGGCTTCTTCCAAGTGAGGTCGTAGAGCACGGGCAGCCGCAGGCGCCCGATTTCCAGCACGTCGCGAAAGCCCTTGGTGGTCAGCAGCGCCGCGGTGGCACCCTTGCGCTCGAGGACCGCGTTGGTGGCTACCGTGGTGGCGTGGACGAACAGGCCCACCGATTCCGGGGCCAGGCCCTCCGAGGCGATCAACGCCTGCAGCGCTTCAATGACCGAGCGCGCGTAATTTTCGGGCGTGGACAGCACCTTGCGGGCGATGGGCGCACGCCCTTCCGGGCAGCAAATGATGTCCGTGAAGGTGCCGCCGATGTCGACCGCGATTCTTCCCTGCGCGCGCTTGTCGCTGCCTGCGCTCAATTGACACTCTCCTGATGTTGGCAGACCGGCAATCGCCGATCCGAGCCCGGCGCCTAATCCGCCTTGATACCAGCGACCTTGACCACCCGGGTCCAGGTGGCGATCTCGTTTTGAATCATCGCGCCGAACTCCTCGGCGGGGCCGCCACCCGGCTCGATGCCGTCCGCCGCCAGCCGCTCGCGCATGTCGGGGGCCGCAAGCGCGCGCGCCACTTCCTGGTTGAGCCGGCGGATGATCGGTGCCGGTGTCTTTGCCGGCGCGAGGATACCCCACCAGCCAGTCACGGAATAACCGGGCAGGCCGGACTCCCCGACCGTGGGCACCTCGGGCGCCACGGGCACGCGTTTGGGGCCGGTCACGGCAATGGCCTTGAGTCGTCCGGCCTTGATCAGCGGGACGGCGATGAGCAGTCCGCTGGGCGTGAGCTGGATTTCACCGGACATCACCGAATTGAGCAGCGTTCCGCCGCCCTTGAAGGGGATGTGCACGATGTCCACCACGGCCATGCTCTTGAACAGTTCCAGCGCCAAGTGGCTGGGGCTGCCGCTGCCGCCGGATGCGTAATTGAGCTGACCGGGCTTCGCGCGCGCCAGCGCAATCAATTCGGACACGGTATTGGCCGGCAGGCCCGGATGCGCGACGATGATGAGCGGCGCAGCGCCGATCAGCGCCACCGGCGACAGGTCACGCACCGCATCGAACGGAAGGTTCGGCGTCAAGGCGGCGTTGATGGCCAGGCTGCTGGGTGCGGTGACCAGCGTATAGCCGTCGGGGGCCGACTTCGCGACGATCTCCGTGCCGACGTTGCCGCCCGCCCCGGCTCGGTTGTCGATCAGCACCTGCTGGCCCAGCGCCTTCGACAGGCGGTCGCCCATGAAGCGCGCCAGCGTGTCGGTGGTGCTGCCCGTGGCGAATGGCACTACCATGCGGATCGGTTTGGCAGGATATTCCTGACCGATACCCGAATGATAAGGAAGCAGTCCCGTTATTGTCAGTAATGCAAGGATTGCCCTTGAGCGGAATCCCGTTGGAGCGGTGTGCATCTCGTGCCTTTGATTGAGCGAGTGGCGGAGTTTACTTGAGTTCGCGGGCCAACTTTCATCCCGACACCCAGCTGTTGAACGGTCGGCCCCCCGTTCACTGCTGAATCATGCGCTGGGCGCGCTCCCATCCGAGTTCAGCCAACGGCCGCGCACGACGTCCCATCTCGACCGCATCGTCGGCATTGGCATTGCCTGACAGTGCCCGATGCGCAATGCCTTGCAGGATGGCGGCGATCCGGAACAGGTTGTAGGCAATGTAGAAGTCCCAGTTTGCGATCCCGTCCCGCCCGGTTTGCCTGCAGTACTGATCGACGTACTGTGCCTCGGTCGGTATGCCCAGGGCCGGCAGGTCCAGCCCGCCGATGCCGCGCCACAGCGTGGCGGGAATGTGCCAGGCCATGCAGTGATAGGAGAAATCAGCCAGCGGATGGCCCAGCGTTGCCAGCTCCCAATCGAGGATGGCGATGACGCGCGGATCGTGCTTGTCGAACACCAGATTGTCGAGGCGATAGTCGCCATGCACCAGGCAGGTCTCGTCGCCCGGCGGGATGTGCGCGGGTAGCCAATCCATCAGCGCATCCATCGCGGCAATCGTTTCCGTGGCGGACTCCTTGTACTGCCTCGTCCAGCGCGTGATCTGGCGCGCGAAGTAGTTGCCGGGCTTGCCGAAGTCACCGAGGCTTGCGGCAGCGGGGTCCACTTTGTGCAGCCGCGCGATGACGCGGTTCATCTCGGCATAAATGGCGCCCCGTCCGCTTGCCGAAAATCCCGGCAGCGACGGATCCAGCAGGATCCGGCCGTCCATGAACTCCATGAGATAGAACGGCGTGCCGACAACGCCGGCATCGGTGCAGTAGGCGTACATCCGGGGAACAGGGATTCCCTGGGTGCCCAGCGCTTTCATCACGCGATACTCGCGGTCGACTGCGTGCGCCGAAGGCAGCAGTTTTCCCGGCGGTTGCTTGCGCAGCACGTAGCGGCTGTCGCCGCTGTCGATCAGGTAGGTGGGGTTGGACTGTCCGCCGGTAAGTCGCTTTGCGCGGGCTGGCGTGGCACCAGCCAGGCCCTCTCGTCGAAGATAACCCTCCAGTGCCGCAACATCGAGTTCCGCCCCGCTCCCGGCGTCGCTCCCCGACATTACTGCGCGCCCTTTTCGCTCAGCAGCTTGCGCGCCATGCTCCAGCGGTGCACTTCGCTCGGGCCGTCGTAGATCCGGAAGGCGCGCATGTCCATGAAGATGCGCATGGCAATGCTTTCACCCGTGACACCCTGTCCGCCGAGGATCTGCACGCTCTTGTCGACGATGCGCCACAGTGCTTCCGAGGCCACCACCTTGGCGCGGCTGGATTCGAAATTGCAGCGATGGCCCTGGTCCAGCATCCATGCGGTATGCCAGATGTGCAGCCGCGCGGTCTGCATGTCGATGGCGTTGTCGGCGAGCATGAACCCCACGCCTTCATGCTCCCCAAGGGGTTTGCCGAAGGCCTGGCGCGTGCGCGCGTAGGCGAGCGCCGCATCGTTGGCGCGCCGCGCCTGCCCGAGCCAGCGCATGCAATGGGTCAGCCGCGCCGGTGCCAGGCGCACCTGGGCGTAACGAAAGCCCTTGCCCACCTCGCCCAGCACGTCGCTGGCCGGCACGCGCAGGTCCTTGAACTCCACGACGCAATGGCCGCCAGCGAAGCAGGAATCCATGGAGTCCATCTGCCGAACGATCTTGATTCCCGGGCGGTCCATATCCGACAGGAACATGGTGGCCGAACCGTCCTCCATTCGCGCCATGATGATGACGTAGCTCGCGCCGTCCGCTCCGGTGATGAACCACTTGGTGCCGTTGATCACATAGTCGTTGCCGTCCTTCACCGCCATGGTCATCAGCATCGACGGGTCGGCACCGGCACCGGGTGCGGGTTCCGTCATGGCAAAGCACGAGCGCGTCTTGCCCTCGACTTGCGGGCGCAGCCAGCGCTCCTGGTGCGCCTTGGAAGCCACGGCGTGCATGAGGTGGATATTGCCCTCGTCGGGCGCATGCACGTTCATCGCGGTCGGGCCGAGCGGCGAGTATCCCGCTTCCTCGAACACCACCGCCTTGGCCACGTGGCTCAACGCCATGCCGCCCATCTCCATGGGGCCATGCGGCGTCAGCAGGCCTGCGGCGCGAGCCTTGGCGACGAGTTCCTGGCGCAATGCCGGCGTCGGGCCATGCGGCGTGCAACGCTTGTCGCCCTCCATGGGAATGATTTCTTCCGCGATGAAGCGCCGCGTGCGTTGCTGCAGATCGAGCAGGTCCTGCGATAGATTGAAATCCATTTTTTCTCCGAAAAGCCAGCGCTGGTCGATAAGGGATGAGAGCTGAGGTGGAACGCCTGTCGAGTCGCCGCTCAGTCGACTTTCACGCCGGTGTCTTTAACCAGCTTCGTCCATTTCACCACCTCGGACGCAAAGAAGGAGCGGAATTCGCCGGGATTCAACAGCGCGACATCCATGCCTTGTTTGCTCAACAACTCGGCAAACTCCCTGGTTTGGGCCACCCGCCGCACGTCGGCGTGAATCTTTTCCACGATCGCATCGGGCGTATTGGCAGGCGCCAGCAGGCCGTTCCAGGCTGACACGTCATACCCGTCCAGTCCGGACTCCGCGACGGCGGGCACGTTGGGCAGGTTGGATGAGCGTTTCGCGCTGGTCACCGCCAGCGCTTTCAACTTGCCGGATGCGATCAACGGGAGCCCTGTCGCCACCGCCAGGGAGGCAAGCGGAATCTGGTTGCCGAGCAGGTCAGCCGTCATCTGCGAGGCCGCCTTGTACGGGGTGTGCGTCATGGTGATCGACGTTTGCGCCATGAGCAGCTCGAACGCCAGGTGAAGGATGCTGCCGCTTCCCGCCGAACCGTAAAAAATCTGGTTCGCCTTGCCGCGCGACTTGGCCAAAGCGATCAGTTCCGGGATGTTGTTGGCCGGAAACGACGGGTGGGCAAGAATGACCAAGGGTGCCACTGCCACGCGCACGATGGGCTTGAAGTCCTTGATGATATCGAACGGGATATCGCGATACAGGCTGGGATTGATGGCATGGTTGACGTATCCCACGAGCAGCGTGTGCCCGTCAGGCGGCGCCTTGGCGACCGCGGCCGCGCCGATGCTGCCTGCGGCACCGGCCTGGTTCTCGATCACCACGGCATGACCCCAACTCTCGGTCAATCGCTGCCCAAGCAGGCGCGCCACGATATCGGCGGCAGTGGCCGGTGTGGTGGTGACGTTCAGTTTCACAGGCCGGGTCGGGAACGTTTGTGAGATTGCGCCCGCTTGGCATGCAAGGCCCAGTGCAATTGCCATGCAGGCCTGAGACCAGATGGATTTCATTCGCCCCCTCCTCTTTGGTCAAACGAACGACGGAAAATTCAATCCCACCTTTTACGGCTGGCAGCTCGAAACGGCCTTATTCGCCAACCCGCACTCTCTCGCAGGAAATTTCCTGCAGCGCCCACCTAGTATCGAGGATCAAAGGGCGTTGCCGAGAGGCCGGACAAGCCTGCCCTTGCTCGTCGAACTCGGCGCCTCCCCTACTCCCACTCAATGGTCGCCGGCGGCTTGCTTGAAATGTCGTAGACCACGCGATTGATGCCGCGCACTTCGTTGATGATGCGGTTGGAGACGCGAGCCAGCAGCTCGTGCGGCAGCGGTGCCCAGTCGGCAGTCATGAAGTCGGTGGTCTGCACGGCGCGCAGCGACACCACATACTCGTAGGTCCGGCCATCGCCCATGACACCCACGGACTTGACGGGCAGGAACACGGCGAAGGCCTGGGCGGTGCGGTCGTACCAGCTCACGCCCTGAGCGTCCTTGTGGCTGAGCAGCTCCTCGATGAAGATGGCGTCCGCCCGCTTGAGCAGGTCGGCAAATTCGCGCTTGACCGCCCCCAGGATGCGCACGCCCAGGCCGGGGCCGGGGAAGGGATGGCGAAACACCATTTCGCGCGGCAACCCAAGCGCAAGGCCGAGGTGGCGGACTTCATCCTTGAACAGTTCGCGCAGGGGTTCGAGCAGCTTCAGGTGCAGGGTCTCCGGCAGCCCGCCCACGTTGTGGTGCGACTTGATGGTGTGCGCCTTCTTGGTCTTGGCGCCGGCTGATTCGATCACATCCGGATAGATGGTGCCCTGCGCCAGCCACTTCACCTTGGGGAACTTCTTGGCCTCGGTCTGGAAGACTTCCACGAACTCCCGACCGATGATCTTCCGCTTTTGTTCCGGGTCGGCAACGCCTGCCAATTCCTGCATGAAGCGCTCGCTGGCATCCACCATGTCCACGCGCACGCCGAGGTTGCGCGCGAAGGTCGCCATGACCTGCTCTCCCTCGTTGAGGCGGAGCAGCCCGTTGTCGACGAAGACGCAGGTCAGCCGGTCGCCGATGGCCTTGTGGATCAGCGCCGCCGCCACCGCGGAGTCGACTCCGCCCGAGAGGCCGAGCAGGACTTCCTCGTCGCCCACCTGGGCGCGGATTTTCTCGATCGCTTCGGACACGTAGTCCGGCATGTTCCAGTCGCCGCGGCAGCCGCAGATGTCGCGCACGAAGCGCGTCAGCATGGCCGTGCCCTTGAGCGTGTGCGTGACTTCCGGATGGAATTGCACGGCGTAGAAACGCCGCTTCTCGTCGGCCATGCCGGCGATGGGGCACGACTCGGTGGAGGCCATCAGCACGAACCCGGGCGGCATTTCCGTCACTTTATCGCCGTGGCTCATCCACACCTTGAGCATGCCGTGGCCTTCGGCGGTGCGGGAGTCCTCGATGCCATCCAGCAGCCGGGTGTGCCCGCGCGCCCTCACCTCGGCAAAGCCGAACTCGCGCACGTGGCCCAGTTCGACCTTGCCGCCCAGTTGCGCCGCCATGGTCTGCATGCCGTAGCAGATGCCGAACACCGGCACGCCCAGCTCAAATACGACCTGGGGCGCGCGCGGCGTGTCGCCTTCGGTGACCGAGGCATGGCTGCCGGACAGGATGATGCCGGTCGGCGCGAACTTGCGGATGAATTCATCGCCGACATCGTAGGGGTGCAACTCGGAGTACACCCCGGCGTCGCGCACCCGGCGCGCGATCAGCTGGGTGACCTGCGAGCCGAAGTCGAGAATCAGGATCTTGTCATGTTTCCCAGGACGTCCCCGTTGCTCCTGGCTATTTTTGGTTATTGTTGTCACTGTGGGTCACTCGCCACGATAGTTGGGTGCTTCCTTGACGATCTGGACATCGTGGACGTGGGATTCCTTGATCCCGGCCGAGGTGATTTCGACGAACTGGGCGCGCGTGCGCAACTCATCGAGCGATGCGCAGCCGCAATATCCCATGCTGGCGCGCACGCCGCCGACCAGCTGATAGATGATGGACAAGACGCTGCCCTTGTAAGGCACCCTGCCCTCGATGCCTTCCGGAACCAGCTTGTCCGCGTTGTTGGCCGGATCCTGAAAGTAGCGGTCAGCCGCGCCTTGCTGCATGGCGCCCAATGAACCCATGCCGCGGTAGGACTTGTACGAACGGCCCTGGTAAAGGATCGTCTCGCCGGGCGCTTCTTCCGTGCCTGCGAAGAGGCTCCCGAGCATGACCGTGAAGGCGCCCGCCGCAATGGCCTTGGAGATGTCCCCGGAGTAGCGGATACCGCCGTCTGCAATGAAGGGCACGTCGGTCTTTTCCAATGCGGCAGCAACGTTCTGGATGGCCGTAATCTGCGGAATGCCGACGCCGGCAACGATCCGCGTCGTGCAGATGGAGCCCGGCCCGATGCCGACCTTTACACCGTCGGCGCCATGATCGACGAGCGCCTTGGCACCGTCCGCAGTGGCGACATTGCCGCCGATTACCTCGACCTTGGGATAGGCCTTCTTGACCATGCGCACCCGGTCCAGCACGCCCTGCGCGTGGCCATGCGCCGTGTCCACGACGATGACATCGACACCGGCGTCGACCAGCGCATGAATCCGCTCGTCGGTGCCTTCGCCCACGCCAACGGCGGCGCCCACGCGAAGCTTGCCGAGTTCATCCTTGCAGGCGTTGGGATGCTCGGTGGATTTCATGATGTCCTTGACCGTGATCAGCCCGCGCAGCTCGAAGGCCTTGTTGACCACCAGTACGCGTTCCAGACGGTGCTTGTGAAGGAGCGCCCTGGCTTGTTCGGGGCTGGCGCCATCCTGCACGTAAATCAGGCGCTCCTTGGGCGTCATGATCGCGCTGACTGGCAGGTCAAGATTGGTCTCGAACCGGTAATCGCGATTGGTCACCATCCCCAGCACCTTGCCGCGACGCTTCCCGCCCTCCACCACCGGGAATCCGGACACCTTGTACTGGCTCGTGAGTTCAAGCAGCTGGCGCACCGTGATTTCGGGCGAAACCGTCACCGGGTCTCGAAGCACGCCCGACTCGTAACGCTTCACCTTGGCGACTTCAGCGGCCTGGCCCTTGGCGCTCATATTCTTGTGAATGATGCCGATACCACCCTCTTGCGCGAGCGCAATGGCGAGGCGTGCTTCGGTCACCGTGTCCATGGCGGCGGACACGAGCGGGATGTTGAGGTGGATTTTGCGGGTCAGGCGCGTCGCGAGGCTGACATCGCGCGGCAGGACGGTGGAGTGGGCAGGTACGAGGAGGACGTCGTCAAACGTCAGGGCTTTTTGGATGACGCGCATGTTCAGTCCCGGCGCAAAGCGGCATTATACGCCGGTGCCTTGTTCGAGCAACTGCGCGGACGGTGCCAGGGTGCCTTCCGTGCTGCAGAAATCACGAGATCGCACACTCGTCAATTGACTCCCTGCGGGAAAACCCTTAGCGTGCCGGGGTATCTGTGTGCCAGCACTCTGCGGGTCACGTCGTAGCGAGGACGGAAAACATGTTGAAGCCGACAATGGCGTTTTTGGCGTGCGCCGTAACCCTGATGGCTGCGCATGCCCGCGCGCAGATCAACAAGTGCGTGGATGCGGGAGGCAAGACGTTCTATTCGCAGGCCCCCTGCCCGCCCAGTTCAAAAAGCTCGACCATCCGGCCGGCGGCCCCGCCGGCGTCGCCGCCAGCAGCCAGCGGTGCCGCCACAAGCGGGGCTGCAAAGTCATCCGGCCCCAAATCTGCTGCCGAACTGGAGCTGGAGTTTCGCAAGCGGCGAACCGAGCAAGCCGAGGCGGCAAAGAAAGACCAGGACAAGGCAACCGAAGCCCGCCAGCGCGAGGAGAATTGCCGCAGCTCGAAAGGTACGTTGGCCAGTATAGACAGCGGCGGCCGCCAGAGCCGCGTCAACGACAAGGGCGAGCGCTATGTACTGGATGATGCGCAGGCGGCCCAGGAGCGCGATCGCGCCAAGCAGGCAGTCGAACAGTGGTGCAAGTGAGCCGCGCTTAGCGACCCCTGCGTTGGATTGACGTATCGCGGCTGGCGCGTTTCACCGCCAGTTGGCGCCGCGCTTCTTTCGGGCTCATCAGAAGCGGCCCCAGGATTTCGATGCGTTGCTCAGTCGATACCGGTGCGCTGGACTGGATACGACGACCGTAGCTGGACAAAACCCATTCGCGTTCGGCCAGGTGGGGATACTCGCGCAGGAGCCCGCTGGCCTCGATTGCATCACGGACCGTCATTCCCGGGAACACCCGGACTTTGCGTATCGTGCCCAGCCCGTCAGCGCCGCAAAGGACCTCGACGAACACTTTTGCCTCGCTTGGCTGCGCGGGTCCGCGGGACGACAGATCGACTTGGGATGGCTTCAAGTCACGCGTCATTGTGCGATGGCTACGAGCCTAATGCCCGTGCAGGGCGTCTGCCCTTTGGACGAAAGCATCCACCAGTGAGGAGGCGATCTGCTTGAACACCGGGCCGATCGCTGCCGCGAGCAGGCGATTCGAGAACTCATAGTTGATCTGCAGGCTGACCTTTGCGGCACTCTCATCCAGCGGCTTGAAGTGCCAGGTGCCGGACAGGGTTCGAAACGGACCTGATACCAGATTGATGCGTATCGTATCCGTTCCCTCCAGGGTATTTTCGGTGGTAAAGCCTTGCCTGATGCCGTGAAAGTCGATCATCAGGCTCGCCCGGGTCGCGCGTTCATTGCGCGATTCCACCCTGGCTGAACCACACCATGGAAGGAATAATGGGTAGCACTCGATGTCCTCGACCAGCGCGCGCATGCGTTGGGCGCTGTGGGCCACCAGTACCGAACGCTCAACGGTAATCATGGATACGAGCGGGTAAAATGGCCTTTCTTGCGAAAGGTATCGGTTGAGCATCGTCGAGAATCGGAAGGCGTTTCACGATTACTTCATAGAGGAGCGCCTCGAGGCCGGGTTGGCCCTGCTTGGCTGGGAGGTCAAGTCGGTGCGAGCCGGAAGGACGCAGCTCAAGGAGGCGTATGTCCATATCCGGGGCAACGAAGTTTTCCTGATCGGCGCGCATTTCAGCCCGCTGGCCTCCACCTCCACGCATGTGACGGCCGACCCGACGCGCGCCCGCAAGCTGCTGCTTCATGAGGCCGAAATCAACAAGCTCGCGGGAAAGGTCGATCGCGCTGGGTACACGCTGGTCCCCATCAACCTGCACTTCACCAAGGGGCGAATCAAGCTGGAGATCGGCTTGGCCAAGGGGAAGAAGCAGTATGACAAGCGCGAAGACGAAAAGCGCAAGGACTGGCAGCGCGAGCAGCAGCGCATCATGAAATCTCGCAAGGGCTGATTGCCGCACATCACAGCACTCACGACCTAGGCCGCGCGTCCCGCAGACCACCCTGCGACCGCCCGCCAGGTGTCCACGACCGTATCCGGATTGAGTGACAGGCTGCCGATACCCTGCTCGACCAGCCAGAGCGCGAAGTCCGTGTGGTCCGAGGGGCCTTGGCCGCAGATGCCGATGTACTTGTTCGACTTCCGGCATGCGGCGATGGCCATTGATAACAAGGCCTTGACCGCTCCATCGCGTTCGTCGAATCCTTCGGCCACGAGCCCGGAGTCGCGATCGAGGCCCAACGTCAGCTGCGTGAGATCGTTCGACCCGATCGAGAATCCGTCGAAATGCTCCAGGAATTGTTCCGCGAGCAAAGCATTGGATGGCACCTCGCACATCATGATCACGCGCAGTCCGTTGCTGCCACGGCGCAATCCGTTTTCCGCTAGGAGATGGACCACGTTGGCCGCTTCGGCGACGGTACGCACAAAAGGAATCATGATCTCGACATTGGTCAAGCCCATCTCGTCCCTGACCCTTCTCATGGCCTCGCACTCCAGCTCGAAGCAGGGACGAAAGGATGGCGCGACGTAACGGGAGGCGCCGCGAAAACCCAGCATCGGATTCTCTTCTTCGGGCTCATAGGCGGCCCCGCCCACCAGCTTGCGGTATTCATTCGATTTGAAGTCGGAGAGCCTGACGATGACCGGCTTTGGCCAGAAGGCGGCTGCGATCGTGGAGACGCCTTCCATCACCTTGGTCACGAAGAAATCCCGTGGCGTGGCATAGCCGCGGGATGCGGCGTCCACCGCCGATTTGATCTCCGGCGGCAGCTTCGGATGGTCGAGGATGGCCTTTGGGTGTATCCCGATCATGTTGTTGATGACAAATTCAAGCCGCGCAAGACCGACCCCGTCGTTCGGGATTTTTTGAAAGTCAAATGCGAGGCTGGGATTACCCACGTTCATCATGATCTTGACAGGGGATGCGGGCAAGGGACCGATGGTGTCCGATGAGCGTTCGACGGCGAGCGCACCTCGATAGACATGACCGGTGTCCCCTTCGGAGCAGGAAACGGTGACAGTTTCCCCGTCGCGCAAACGCTCGGTGGCGTCGCCGCAGCCGACGACCGCAGGTATTCCGAGCTCGCGCGCAATGATCGCCGCATGGCAAGTGCGGCCCCCCCGGTTGGTGACAATCGCCGAGGCACGTTTCATGATCGGCTCCCAATTCGGGTCGGTCATGTCCGTGACCAGCACGTCGCCGTCATGCAATTCGCCCATGTCGGTTGCATGCTTGACCACGCGCACGGTTCCAACGCCGATCTTGTGACCGATCGCACGTCCCGAGGCCAGGATCTCGGACTTCCCCAGCAGCCGAAACCGCTCCTGGCTGCCGCCGGCCGGCCGGGATTTCACGGTTTCGGGACGCGCCTGGAGAATGTAGAGCAATCCGTCGCCACCATCCTTGGCCCACTCGATGTCCATCGGGCACCCGTAATGCTGTTCGATCTGGACCGCATACCGCGCGAGCTCGATCACGTCGCCATCCTTGAGTGAAAACTGGTCACGCTCAGCCTGCGCCACCTCCACGACTTCCACGGGGCGCCCGATCGCCGAGGCGCTGGCGAAGCGCATTTTCTGTGCCTTGGATCCGAGCGTGCGCCGAATGATGGGTGCTTTGCCCGCGCCCAGCATCGGTTTGTGCACGTAGAACTCATCCGGGTTCACGGCCCCTTGCACAACCATTTCCCCGAGTCCCCAGGAAGAGGTCAGAAACACGACGTCGCGAAAACCGGACTCGGTGTCGAGGGTGAAAATGACGCCGCTGGCGCCGATATCGCTGCGAATCATGCGCTGGATGCCCGCGGAAAGCGCAACGGCAGAGTGTGCGAAGCCCTTGTGGATCCGGTAGGAAATGGCCCGGTCATTGAACAGTGAAGCGAACACTTGATGTACCGCTTTCAACACCGCATCCAGCCCGCGAACATTGAGAAAACTCTCCTGCTGCCCTGCGAAGGAGGCATCCGGCAGATCTTCCGCGGTAGCACTGGACCTCACCGCCACCGACACCTCCTGCGAGGCTCCGGACATCAGATCGGCATAGTGAGTGCGGATCGCTGCCTCGAGCGGTGCGGGCAATGGGGTGTCCAGGATCATTTTCCGTATGAGCGCGCCGACCCGCGCCAGTTCCGCCACGTCTTCGATATCAAGCGCGTCGAGGAGCGCATGGATTCGTCCAGCCAAGCCATCCAAATCCAGAAAATCACGATAGGCCTTGGCTGTCGTGGCGAATCCTGCGGGCACCCGGATGCCTGCGTCCGACAACCGACCAATCATCTCCCCCAGCGAGGCATTCTTCCCCCCGACCTGTTCGATGTCGGCCATGCGAATCTGCTGAAAAGGAATGACATATGCGTTGTCTGTCATGGCGGCCTTTATCGGGAACTGTCTGGTATGACCCCATATTCTACCGGCGCGTGGCTACAATACTGGGCGCGAGCAGAGACAATTCCATCGGAGACGCCATTCCATGCCGTTCGTTCGGACCGTATTCCTCGTTTCAGACGGAACCGGCATTACCGTGGAAATGTTGGGACACAGTCTTTTGTCGCAGTTTGAAGGCATCGAGTTCCGGCAGATCACCGCCCCGTTCGTCAACAGCGTGGAGAAAGCCGAGGAATGGGCGGCACGGATCGCGGAATTGTCGCGCCGGGGCGAACGCCCCATTGTATTGACAACATTGGTCAACGACCCTGTGCGCGCGGTGTTCCAGTCCACTGGTGCCTTCGTGATGGACTTCTTTGAAACGTTCCTGGACCCGCTGGAGCGGGAGCTCAATGCCAAATCGACCCACACCATGGGCCGGTCCCACAGCGCCACTGACAAGGCCGAGTACCAGCAGCGGATGGAGGCCGTTAATTTTTCGCTCGCGCATGATGACGGGATTACTGCACGCGACTTGCCCAATGCCGACGTAATACTGGTAGGTGTGTCGCGAAGTGGTAAAACGCCGACCTGCCTCTATCTGGCCCTGCAGTTCGGCGTAAAGGCGGCCAACTATCCGCTGATTCCCGAGGATTTCGAACGCGACGCGCTTCCGGATTCGCTAAGGCCATTTGTGGCGAAGACCTACGGCCTTTCCATTGCTCCAGAACGCTTGAGTGAAATACGCAATGAGCGCCGACCAGGGAGCAAATACGCGCGGTTGGACAATTGCCGGATGGAGGTTGCCAGCGCCGAGGCGATGATGAAACGCGAGGGCATCCGCTGGATCAACTCGACCACCAAGTCGATAGAGGAAATCGCTGCAACCATCATGGCGGAGACCAAGATCGTGCGTCGCGCCTACTGAGGCTTATGGCGAGGACTAGTGCTGGACCACCTTCGCTTGAGGCGAGCGCTGTCGTGTCTGCTCGAAAAGGCAGATGGCCACCGCAGCGGCAACGTTCAGCGATTCTGCAGCCTTTGCCATCGGTACCTTGAGGCGCAGGGTGGAGGTCGCCATCAGATTTGGCGACAGGCCCGCCCCTTCGTTGCCGAATATCCAGGTTATCGGGACCGAGAGCCGAGCGTCATACAAGGAGACATCGGAGTGCGGGCTCGTTGCTGCGACCGTCACAAGTGAGCCGGATGCCAGCACAAGCAGGTCGGCGTCCTCATGAATGGACAGGTGGAAATGCGCGCCCATGCCGGAACGCATTACCTTGGGCGACCACGCGTAGGCGCTGCCCGGCGACAAGGCAATGTGCTGTATGCCTGCGGCAACCGCTGTTCGAAAAATGGAGCCGAGATTCCCCGGGTCCTGTATGCCTTCAAGCAGCAACGCGGTCGTGGGCTCGGTGGGCCATGATCCCGCATCAGGAATTCTGCATATTCCCATCAGGCCCTGGGAATTGACGACCTGTGAAATGTTCGCAAACAGATTGTCGGCAAGAACGATGCGCTTTTTTCCGGGCAAGGATTCCAGCCGAGTTCTTCGGGTTGCATCGAGGCTTGCCGATTCGGAGATGATCAATGTCTCCGCGGCCTTGCCGGAATCCGACAACGCACAGAGCAGCCGTTCTCCCTCGATCAGCGCCAGGCCTTGGGCGCGACATTGTCGGCTCGATCCGGCCAGCCTGGCGAGTTCCTGGAATTCGCTGTTGCTCCTTGATCGAATGATCTTCATGGCGAACAGGGGGCCAACAGCAGCCGCCGCACCGGCCCGAAGCTCTTGCGATGTATCGGCAATACGCCAAGCCTGGCGATGGCCTCCAGGTGGGACCGGGTGGGATAGCCCTTGTGGCGGTCAAAACCGTAGCCCGGGTAGGTGTCGTGGATGGTCAGCATCTGTGCATCTCGCTCGGTCTTGGCGAGAATGGATGCCGCTGAAATTTCCGCAACAGTCGCGTCGCCGCCGATGATCGCTCGTACGCTGTGGGGGATGTCGGGGCAATGTACCCCGTCAACCAGCACTTCATCGGGCTGGATGCCAAGTGCCTCGATGGCGCGCTTCATCGCCAACAAGGAGGCTCGCAGAATGTTCAGGTGATCGATTTCATCCACGCTGGCCCAGCCGATGGCCCATGCAATGGCACGTTCGCGTATCAACCGTGCCAGCGCTTCACGCCTTTTCTCCGACAGCTTCTTGGAGTCTGCGAGCCCGGCAATCGGTCGATGGGGGTCGAGAATGACCGCTGCGGCGCACACCGGTCCGGCCAGCGGCCCCCTTCCCGCCTCATCAGTGCCGCAGATCAGGGCAGGCATTCGAGGACAGCCTCTGCTGCCCGAGATGCGGCATCGCATCGCAAGCGGTGATGGATGTTCGCGAACTCCGACTGCAGGCGGGCACGCACGACGCCGTCTCCGAGCTCATTGAGGACTGCTTGCGCGAGGTTTTCCGGCGTTGCTTCGTCCTGCAGGAGTTCCGGAACGATGAAGCGTCCGGCGACAATATTGGGCAGGCCCACCCACTCCTGATAGCGCATTCGCGACATGATTTTCCAACTGCTGGGGGCCATGCGGTAGGCAATGACCATGGGCTTGCGATAGAGGGCAGTTTCCAGGGTGGCAGTGCCGCTTGCCACCAGCACCACGTTGGAGGCTGCGATGGCTTCGCGGGCGTGGCCGAACAGGATCGTCAGTGGCAGCGATTCAGCTCCCAGCGCATAGAGACTTTGCTCGAACAGATCGCGGGTCTCGCGGCTGACCATGGGCACGAGGAACCGCGCACCAGGGCGCTGCCGGTCGATCAGCATGGCGGTTCTGATGAATGCGTCTGCCATGTACTTCAGCTCGGATTGCCGGCTTCCGGGTAGCAGCGCAATGACCGTTTGGCCGGGAGTAATCTGAAGTTGCTCGCGGGCATTGGCTGTCTGGTCTTCCTCCGGTACCAGGTCGGCCATCGGGTGGCCTACGTAGGTTGCCTGGATACCGGCCTTCGAATAGATCTCTTCCTCGAACGGGAACAGTACAAGGACCTTGCTGACCGATTTGCCGATGTTCTTGATGCGCCCGCCACGCCAAGCCCATATTGACGGGCCCACATAGTGTACGGTCCGGATCGATTCGCCTTTGAGCCTGCGCTCCAGCGCAAGGTTGAAGTCCGGCGCGTCGATGCCGATGAATATCGAGGGACGCAGCTTGCTGAGGCGCCGGAAAAGGCTTCGGCGCATCGAGGTGATGCCCGCATAGTGGCGCAGCACCTCGGCATAGCCCCTCACGGCCAAACGTTCCATGGGATACCACGACTCGAAACCAAGGGCTTCCATTTTCGGCCCTCCGATACCGACGAATCTCGCTCCGGGCAGCCTTCGCGTCAATTCAGCCATGAGGCTTGCCCCAAGAAAATCCCCGGAGGCCTCACCTGCAACCATGGCAATGGTTTGAACCTGAACCTGCGTGGGATGTGCGCCCATGACCCGTTATCGGATGATTCCCCGTCCGGCCCTCGACAGGAATGTTGCCAGCAATGACAGTTCCGGCTCTGACTGGGTCCTGTTCGCGATCTCTGTTCGAGCCTGCTCCAGCGAAAGCCCGGATTTGTACATTGTCTTGTAGGCGGATTTGATATGCGCGATTTCAACTGCGGAAAATCCGCGACGACGCAAGCCCTCGGAATTGATGCCATGCGGCTGTGCAGTGTTGCCCGCGGCAGTGACATAAGGCGGCAGATCCTGCAGGAGAATGGTTCCCATGGCCGTCAATGAATGCGCCCCGATGTGGACGAATTGATGGACTACGGTGAATCCTCCAAGAATGGCGTAGTCACCGACATGCACGTGTCCGGCCAGTTGGGCATTGTTGGCGAATATGGTCCCGTTCCCGACCTGGCAATCATGGGCCAGATGCACATAGGCCATGACCCAGTTGTCGTTTCCTACGCGAGTCGCGCCTGCATCCTGAACTGTTCCTCGATTCAGCGTGCAAAACTCCCGAATGGTATTTCGATCGCCTATTTCCAGCGTCGTCGCCTCCCCGGCGTACTTTTTGTCCTGCGGAGCCCCGCCGATCGATGAGTGCGGAAAGAAGCGGTTATCGCGCCCGATTCGCGTTGGCCCTTCGACGATCACATGCGAGCCGATCGTCGTGCCTGCTCCAATCACGACGTCCTTGCCTATCACCGCATAGGCACCGACAGAGACGCCGTCTGCCAGGCTTGCGTTTGGATCGACGATTGCTGTCGGGTGAATCATAGGGCCCGGACCGTGCACATCAGATTGGCTTCCGCCGCGAGATTTTCGCCAACCCGTGCGCGCGCCGAGAATTTCCAGATGCCGCGCACATGGCGCTCGATCGCCGACTCGAGAATCAGCTGGTCGCCGGGGAGAACTGGCCGCTTGAAGCGCGCGTCATCGATGCCGACGAAGTAGTAGACCGACTCCTTGTCCGGTTTGTTGCCCAGTGTCTTGAACGACAGGATGGCGGATACCTGCGCCAGCGCTTCAATGATCAGCACGCCAGGCATGACGGGATGGTGCGGGAAGTGCCCTGCGAAAAAGGGCTCGTTGATGCTGACATTCTTGATCCCGATTATCCGCTTGCCCGGCTCGCATTCGAGCACCCGATCTACCAGCAGCATGGGGTATCGGTGCGGCAGGTATTCCAGGATGTCGGCTATGTCCATCATCATTTTTCCTTTCGAGCCTTTCTTGTAGCGGGTTCCGCCGGGCGTACTGTTGAAGTACCAGCCGATTTCACCAGTTCCCGCACTCTCATAGACACTTCAGCGAGGTTTTTAATCGCGACCGCCGTGCGGCCCCACTGGCTGTGTTCGTCAAACGGGAATGCCCCAGTGTACGTGCCGGGTGAACGGATCGACTTGGTGATCAGCGTGGCCGCCGAAATATGAACCTTGTCGGCGATCTCAAGGTGCCCGAGAATGACGGCGCCACCTCCTATGGTGCAGTGCCGCCCGATGATCGCACTGCCGGCGATGCCTACGCAGCCGGCAATCGCGGTGTGCGCTCCGATGCGCACGTTGTGCGCCACCTGTATGAGGTTGTCCAGCTTTACGCCATCGTCAATGATGGTGTCGTCCAGTGCCCCCCTGTCGATTGCTGTGTTCGCGCCGATTTCAACATCGTCGCCAATGAGGACGCGCCCGGTCTGAGGAATCTTCAGCCAGCGGCCATCCTTTTGCGCCATGCCAAAACCGTCAGCTCCGATAACTGCTCCCGAATGCACGATTCCCCGCTGGCCGATGCTGCATTTCTCATAAATTGTTACGTTGGCGTGCAAGCGCGTGTCTTTCCCGATCGACACGTCGTCGGACAGCACGCAACCCGGGCCAATGATTGCCCCGGCCTCGATCTTGGTTCTATGCCCTACATACGCGCCGGCGTCGATCCTTGCCATTGGCGACACCCGAGCATCATCCTCAACTATCGCCGCAGGGTGTCGACCGGGACTGAGTACGACTTTCGGCGCAAGAAGGATGGCTACTTCTGCAAAGTACAAGTAGGGGTTCTTGCAGAATATCGCTGGCAGCGTGGTGAAGATGGGTGAATCCGCAGGCAATATCACGGCACTTGCACGAGACTCTTGAAGGAGGGGTCGATAGCGCAAGTCGCTGAGAAAGCTGATTTCGCCCTTGCCGGCATTTTTCAGGGAGGCAACGCGCTTGATCAGCGTTTTTCCCGGACCGCGCAGCGTGCCACCGAGTCTGTCGACGATGTCCTGCAGGCGCAGCGCGATGCCGGCGTTGGACTCACGCGCTTTATTCCTCATCAGGGTATCGGCTATTTCGCTGCAGGCTTGCTGTCGTCGAGCGCCTTGACGACCTTGTCGGTGATGTCTATGCGTGGGTCGGCCCAGACTGCCTCTTGAAAAACGATATCGAATTTCTCCGACTCCGCAATTTGACGGACGACGCGATTTGCCCTCTCCAACACACCCGCGAGTTCCTCATTGCGACGCTGGTTGAGGTCTTCACGGAATTCGCGCTGCTTGCGCTGGAACTCCCGATTCAAGTCAGTGAGTTCGCGTTCACGGTTCCGACGATCACTCTCCGACATCGTCGCAGCATTTTTCTCGAAAGCGCCCTGACTAAGCTTCAACTGCTCAGCGAGCTTTGCAATTTCCTGGTCGCGCTTGGCAAATTCGGCCTCGATTTTTTTCTGCGCCCTAACGGCCGGGGCAGCGTCACGCAGGATCCTGTCCAGGCTGACGAATCCGATCTTTCCTTGTGCCAGTGCCGGGTTGGTCGCCAGCGGCGAAAAAATGGCGATGCACCATATGCCCACGCTTAGAAGCCGACGCACCCCAACCCCCAATTGCCGCCATGCAAGTAGCCCATGCCGCACTTTCTGTTGCTCTTGAAGGACGAAAATTATACTAATCGCTAGAAAGTTTGGCCCAATTGGAACGCGAAGGTCTGCTTGTTGTCCCCGGGTTTTGCGTTGAGCGGCCTAGCCAAATTGATTTTCATCGGGCCAAAGGGTGAATTCCAAGAAGCACCAATCCCAGATGCATAACGCAGGTCGGACAAATTCAATTTCGTCCCGCTACCGTACACTTGGCCCGCGTCCAGGAACACACTAAGTCGGATTGTTTGCTCCTTGCCCTGCCCTGGCAACGGAAACAAGCCCTCGACGGTCCCAATCATACGGCTGTTTCCCCCCAGAAAACTGCCATCCGTATCCTTCGGCCCCAATGAACTGGAAGCATAACCGCGTACCGTTCCCGAGCCACCGGCGTATAGATTCTTGAAGAATGGAAGGTCCTTTCCGCCGTATCCGCGCGCAGCGGATATTTCCCCGCTCATCATCAACGTGAATTTTGGCGCCAGCGGCGCAAAATACTGGAATGTGCTGCTCACTTTGAAGTACTTAACATCACCCGGGGGAAGTGCGATTTCTCCCGATACCCCCTGCTTGAAGCCCGTCGTCGGCCACAGGATGCTGTCGCGGCTATCTCGCAGCCAACCGGGTTTTGCCAAGAGGCTGGTGTACTGACTACCGGTATCGCGAACGAACTGCACTATTCTCGGCGGTGACAGCGCCGGGTCCGTTTCGAGTTTTGTTCGGTCCAAAACAAATCCAACGGCGACCCTGTCGATGGGGGTTATCGGATAACCAAACGTGATTCCCGCGCCAAAAGACTGCGTCTTGTATTGCCCCAGGCCCAAGTTGCTCGGATTGCTCCGCTTGAAATACGTTTCGTAACCCCTGCTGATACCGTCAATGGTGGCATACGGATCCGTGTATGACAGCGCGATGTTCGTGTTGACCTTGCTTGTATTCAAGCCGACGCCGATCGCCTTGCCCGTCCCCAGAACGTTCTCTTGCTGAACCGAGGCCGATGCAACGAGTTTTTCGGACGAAGACAAGCCTATGCCCAGCAGGACCGCACCTGTTGGTTTTTCCTTGACATCAACATTGACATCGACCTGATCCGATGTGCCGGCAACGGGCGGTGTTTCGATGTCGACATCGGTGAAATAGCCCAAGCGCCCAAGGCGACGCTTCGACTGCTGGATCTTGTCGGTATCGTAGAAGGCTCCTTCGAGCTGACGCATCTCGCGGCGAATCACTTCGTCCCTCGTGCGACTATTGCCACCGACATTGATTCGCCGCACATACACGCGCCGACCTGCATCAATGCGAATCGTAAAAGCAGCCGTCCTCTTTTCCCGATCGATTTCTGGCACCCCGCTCGCATTTGCAAACGCGTAGCCTTCCCGTCCCAGCCGGTCCGTAATGGCCTTGGTGCTCTCGTTCAATTTTTCCCTGTTGAACGGCGCGCCTTCCTTGAGCGTAACAAGCCGGAGCAACTCTGCCTCTGGCAAAAGCATTTCACCGCCCAGCTTTACCCCCGAGACAATGTATTTCTCGCCTTCAGTGATGTTGATGGTGATGTAAATGTCGCGCTTGTCAGGCGTTATGGACACTTGCGTGGAGTCGATATTGAAGTCGAGGAATCCCCTGTTCAGATAGTGCGATCGCAAAGCCTCCAGGTCCGCCTGAAGCTTTTGTCTGGAATACTGGTCATTTTTCGTATACCAAGTGAACCAACCCGGGGTCCTCAGTGTAAACAGCTCGGCAAGATCCTCTTCGACGAATGTTTGATTGCCGACGATGTTGATGGCTCGAATCTTAGCCGCATCGCCCTCGGTCACTGTGAAATTGATCCCGACACGATTGCGCTCGAGCGGGGTTACCGTCGTGGTTACCTGGGCGGCGTAGAACCCACGCGCCAGGTATTGCCGTTTGATCTCCTGTTCTGCCTGTTCCAGAATGGAACGGTCGAAGATGCGCCCCTCCTGAAAATTGGATTCTCGCAGCGCCTTGCGCGCCACATCCCCTTTGATCTCCTTCATGCCGACGAAGTCGATGGCCGCAATTGCCGGGCGCTCCTCGACGAGGACGATCAGGACATCCCGCTCCACTTCCAGGCGCACATCACGAAAAAAACCCGTGCTGAACAAGGCTCGGAGGGCCTGCGCGGCTTTTTCATCGGTCATTGTTTCCCCGACCTTGACGGGGAGATAGCTGAATATCGTTCCTGCCTCTATTCGCTGCGCCCCTTCAACGCGAATGTCCTTGACCACAAATGGGTCGAACGCGTTTGCAAGGCCGGACAAGCCGGTTGCCAAGACGAGGACGATCTGACGAACTGCTTTGCGAAAGCGAATTTTCATTGAGGGAAGTCGGTCGAAGGTTCAGGCGATTCGTCTATGCCCCATGGGGCACAAAAGGGAAAATATTCAGCTAAAAATCAATCGATTAATGTCGTTGAAGAATGCAAAGGCCGTCAGGACCAGCAAGAGTGCCAAGCCCACCCTTTGACCTAGTTCCATCGCTCTTGTGGAGAGTGGGGCACCCTTTACGGCTTCCACGGCATAATACATCAGGTGTCCGCCATCCAATAACGGCACGGGCAATAGGTTTAAGACCCCCAAACTGATGCTGATCAGTGCGAGAAACCCGATGTATGGGACTAGGCCCATCTGTGCGGACTGGCCGGCGTAATCCGCGATGGTGACCGGGCCGGATAAATTCCGCCAGGAAACTTCTCCCGTGAACATCTTTCCTATCATTCGCAGGCTGAACCAGGCTGTTTCCAGCGTTCGATTAAGCGCCATCACAAGCGCATCAGATGGGCCATAGCGGACCGTCGTGGAGAGACCATCCAGGGATTTATCGGGAATCTGAGGCGCAGCTCCGATCCGCCCAAAGCGTCCCGCCGAACCATCGCGAGTTTCAACCGGTTCAGGTGTGACGCCGACCTGAATCGTTCGTCCATCGCGGACAATCTCGAATCCCAGTGCAACCCCGGGGCTGGATCGCACGACTGTCACGACCTCGTCCCACGTTGAAATCCGACGCGAGTCGATTGCCGACACCCGGTCACCTGTCAGAAGCCCGGACTGCTCCGCAACTTGACCCTGGACAGTTTTGCCAATGACCGGCGGGAAATCAGGGCGGAAAAGCTTCAATCCGACTTTCGATAGTGGATCCGTCTGCCCATCTTCTATCCTGAAGTTGCTCAGGTTCAGTTGTCGCCACGCGATTTCGCTGCTCGAACTATGTATTTCCAGGCGCACTGTTGCCTGGTTCACACCGTGGTTCAGGAGTTTCCATCTAACCTCTTGCCAGGTGGTGACAGTCTCATCATTTACTTTGCGAATGAGGTCTCCGCGGTGCAGCCCCGCTTCAGCGGCAGGTGAGCCTGGATCCGGAACCCCTATGATAGGCCTTGGTTCGGTGACGCCCCCAATGAACAATGTCCAGTAGAGGAGCACGGCAAGAAGAAAATTGGCCAGTGGCCCAGCGAACACGATCGAAGCACGCCGCCACAGGGGTTGGCGATTGAACGCCCGATGCAATTCACTCGGGGAGACAGCGCCCTCCTGCTCGTCAAGCATCCGTACATAGCCACCAATGGGAAACAATGCCAACGCCCACTCCGTTCGGTCCTTGCCCATACGGCGCATCAACAGCGTGCGCCCAAAGCCTACCGAAAAGCGAAGGACTTTCACCCCGCAAAGGCGGGCCGCTACAAAATGCCCCAGCTCGTGGACAACGATGAGCACTGCCAACGCCGCCAAAAATGCAATGATGGTGTACAAAAACGTCATGCGACATTCCTTTCGCGACGGCGACCTTTTGCGACGATTGATGCAGCACACGAGCGCGCAAGCTGGTCGGCGAAAAACACGTCTTCGATTCGCGTTGTTGGCGTCAGCGGGACCTCAGTCAGCGTTTCCTCGATAACTTCAGTAATCGCAAGAAACGGCAGCTTTTCGTCCAGGAACGCAGCCACGGCGATTTCGTTTGCGGCATTGAAGACGGCCGATGCCGAGTTTCCCTGGCTCAGGGTCGCGTATGCCAGTCTGATTGCGGGAAAACGCGAGAGATCAGGCTCCTCGAAAGTGAGGGTGCCGACAGCAGGTAATTTCAGGGAGGCGACACCGGACTCGATCCGGTCTGGATATGCGAGGGCTTGCGCGATCGGTGTCCTCATATCAGGATTTCCCATTTGGGATATGACGGAACCGTCGAGATATTCGACCATCGAATGAACAATGCTTTCCGGATGGATCACGACGCTGATCTGTTCTGCTGTCGCACCAAAAAGCCAATGCGCCTCAATGACTTCCAGGGCCTTGTTCATCATGGTCGCCGAGTCGACAGAAATCTTCCTCCCCATGGACCAGTTTGGATGCGCGCAGGCCTGGTCAGGGGTTATGTTTCTTAGTTCGGCGAGTGCCCTTGTCCGGAAGGGACCGCCTGACGCCGTTAGGATGATCCGGCGAACGCCCAAGCCCTCGATGGTTCCAGAAAAGCGTTCCGGCAGGGATTGGAAAATGGCGTTGTGTTCGCTATCGATAGGAAGCAACGTGGCGCCATTTTCATGCACAGCATTCATGAACACTGAACCTGCCATGACCAAAGCCTCCTTGTTTGCAAGGAGAATCGTCTTGCCGGCTCGCGCAGCGGCGAGGGTTGCCTTGAGCCCGGCTGCGCCAACGATGGCAGCCATGACGGCATCGACGCTGGACTCCGACGCAACTTGTTCCAGCCCTTCGGGACCCGCCAGGACCTCGGTATCTGGCGCTGCACTGCCCATGAGGGCCTTGAATTCGGAATAGCAGCTCGGATCGCTCACACACGCAAACCGCGGCCTGAACTGCTGGCATAGAGACGCCAATTCGCTGACCCTGCTGTGGGCCGTAAGCGCCACGATTTCGAACCGTCCGGGATGCTGTGCAATGACATCCAGCGTGCTGGTGCCGATGGAACCAGTTGCCCCTAGTATTGCAATGCGTTTCGACATGTCCGCCTATCTCAAGAAAATGAGCGCTGCCATGGGCAGGACTGGAAGGAGCGCGTCCACCCGGTCCAGTATTCCACCATGTCCTGGCAGGATGGTGCCACTGTCTTTTACCCCGGCAAGCCGTTTAGCCCACGATTCTGCGAGGTCGCCGACAATTCCCGCCACGGCCAGCGCCAGGCAAACAATCATGAACAAAGCGCTGCTGTTTTCAGAGATCCGGCTTGCAGTCTGAGGCAAAGTTGCTGGAAAACTCACAATCAACGCTAATGCGTAGATGCAGACCGCGGTTAGCCCACCCGCGACCCCCTCCCAGGTCTTTCCGGGACTGATTGATGGGGCGAGCTTCCGGTGCCCCCATTTCCGCCCGGAGAAGTAAGCAGCGGTATCGGATACCCACACAATCGCCATCAAGAGCAGCAGCAGCGCCGGGTCACTCGAGCGCAATGCTGCCAACGCGGACGCCGCAGAGGCAATGATGAGTCCGCCAAATCCAATTCGGACGGCCTTGCCTATGTTCTGGGAGTTGTTCCAAATAATGACGGGTACTGCAGCAATCCAGGTCATTGTGCTGGCGATGAAGAGCCACTTTGCTGGTATTGCATCCATTACCGCTGCCACGACTACTGAGACGATCAGCGCAATGCAGGCGCTCAGCAGAATGCCCTTGAGGCCGCATAGCCGGCACCACTCATAGGCGCAGATTGCGGCAAAAAAAACACAGGCGATATTCCAGGTTACCGTCGGCAGGAAAAACAAGGATGGCAGCAGTGCCGCGATCAGCACAACGGCCGTCGCAATGCGCTTCACCAGTGAAGATTGGATCAAGCTCCTGCCCGAATCAGGAGGACGTGCAATTGGTAGGCGTCACAACCGGTTGGGGGCTGGCAGGGCTCAACTGCTCAGACGTTCGCCCAAATCTGCGCTCACGTTCGCGATACCAGGCGATTGCAGCATCCAGCGCTTTGCTGTCAAAGTCTGGCCAGAGCGTTTCGGTAAAGTAAAGCTCCGTGTAAGCCAGATTCCACAACAGAAAATTACTGATCCGCTGCTCGCCTCCGGTGCGAATAAACAGGTCTGGCTCCGGCGCATAGTTCATCGACAGGTGCTTTTCGAGATCTGATTCGGTAATGGATTTTCCGGCTTGTGCGGGGTCCGCGCGTATGCGATTGAAAGCTTGCAGCAAATCCCAGCGGCCGCCATAGTTCGCAGCGATCGTCAGTGTCAATCGTGAGTTGCCAGCAGTTAGGTCTACGCCATGGCGTACCAGTTCAATGATCCGGGAACCAAAAGGCTGCAGATCGCCGATGATCTTCAAGCAAATCCCATTGCGGTGCATCTTCTCCACTTCGCTTTCCAATGCCGATAGAAAAAGCTGCCGCAACAGTGTGACTTCTTCTGTGGGGCGCCGCCAATTTTCGGAACTGAAGGCAAAAATGGTTAGGAATTCGATCTTGCGCTCGACGCAAGCCTGGATGGCGCTTCTGAGTGATTCCACACCTTGACGGTGCCCGGCGAAGCGAGGGAGAAATCGGCGCTTCGCCCACCGACCGTTTCCATCCAGGATGATTGCCACATGCCGCGGAACTTTGGCCGCGACCGGCACTTCCCGTGTCGAACTGGAAAATCGGATTGTCATGAGCGAACTAGCTTGCCGAAAGTCGGTACTTTAGACTGCCATCAATTCGGACTCTTTGGTCGATACTAGCTTGTCTATTTCCGCAATGTGACGGTCCGTCAGTTTCTGAATATCGTCCTGAGCCTTGCGCTCCTCGTCTTCCGCCAGTTGTTTTTTCTTTACCAAGTCTTTTAGCGACTGATTGGCGTCGCGGCGCTGATTCCTGACCGCAACCCGGGCGTTTTCACCTTCTGCCCTCACGATTTTAGCCAGATCCTTCCTGCGTTCCTCCGTCAGTGGTGGCATGGGGACCCGAATGGCATCGCCTTGCGCCGCTGGATTCAGGCCAAGGCTCGATTCTCGTATGGACTTCTCGATTGCCGCAACGAGCTTCTTTTCCCAAGGAGTGACCATGATGGTGCGCGCATCCATCAAGGAGACATTGGCCACCTGTGAAATGGGAACCTGATTGCCATAGTAGTCCACAGTCACATGATCGAGAATGCCAGTATGAGCGCGCCCGGTTCGAATCTTTCCCAGATCGGTCTTCAGTGAGTCAATGGATTTCAACATGCGCTGTTCAGCGCTTTTCTTGATGTCACCGACACTCATCTTTGATCTCCAATCGGTCGTGGCAGGGTTTCGCCCATTGCATATCAATCGTGAACCAACGTTCCTTCTTGCACTCCGGTGATTACCCGACGCATGGCCCCGGCTTTCAAAATCGAGAAGACCGTAATCGGTAGGCTCTGATCGCGACACAGCGCAAAAGCAGTTGCATCCATGACTTTCAGGTTCTTGGCGATCGCCTCGTCGAAGGAAATTCGTTCGTACTTCGTGGCTTTCACATCCAGTTTCGGGTCAGCTGAATAAATCCCATCGACCTTGGTTGCCTTGAGCACCATCTCGGCTCCAATTTCGGTTCCCCTAAGGGCGGCGGCGGTGTCGGTTGTGAAAAACGGATTGCCCGTGCCGGCAGCAAACACAACGATCTTTCCTTCTTCCAGATACCGGATAGCCTTGGGTCGAATGTATGGTTCCACGACTTGCTCTATATTGAGCGCCGATTGAACGCGCGCATTCAATCCCTTTTGCCGCATGACATCCGCCAGAGCCAACGCGTTCATGATGGTGGCAAGCATACCCATGTAGTCCGCAGTGGCCCGGTCCATGCCGGCGGAGCCAAGGGCAACGCCGCGAAAAATATTCCCCCCCCCAATGACGATCCCCATTTCGACGTTCAAGGCGGCCACCTGCGCGATTTCGTCAACGATTCTCTCGATGGTCTGACGATTGATGCCGAAGGGGTCTTCCCCCATCAACGCTTCGCCAGACAGCTTCAGGAGCACACGTTTGAACCGCGCAGTTGTCATTGTTATCGCCTTTTAGACCCTTGTGGCCTGTGCGGCCTGCGCCTTTACTTCGGCGGCGAAATCAGTGGACTTTTTCTGAATGCCTTCGCCGACGACGTAAAGGCAGAAACTAGAAACCGAGGCCCCCTTCGATTTCAATAGCGACTCAATCGTCAATTTGTCATCTTTGATAAAAGCCTGACCCAAAAGGGTTACTTCCTTCAGGAATTTCTGCACGGATCCTTCGACCATTTTTTCCACGATATTGGCCGGTTTTCCCGATTCGAGCGCCTTTGCCTGCGCAATGTCACGTTCCTTGCGGAGTACCTCATCGGGCACCTGCTCCTTGGAAAGCGCCAGCGGTTTTGCGGCAGCGACATGCATCGCCAGGTCCTTGCCAAGCTGTTCGTCGCCCCCAACCACATCCACCAGAACACCGATTTTCGCGCCATGAATGTACTGGAATATCCGGCCCTTTCCGCTGACGCGGATGAATCGCCGAATGGACAAGTTTTCGCCAATTTTTCCGACAAGGGCCTTTCGTGTTTCGTCGATGGTCACGTTTCCCAAAGCAAGAGCTGACAAATCTTCTACGGACGATGGGTTTTTCGCAGCCACGATTTCTGCAACATTTTTCACAAAGGTCACGAAATCATTATTTTTTGCTACAAAATCCGTCTCGCAATTTACTTCGACCATCGCCGCACATGTACCGTCGTCAGACTTGAATATTCCGACGATACCTTCTGCGGCGAGGCGTGACGCCGCTTTGCTTGCCTTGTTTCCAAGCTTGATCCTCAGCAGTTCTTCCGCCTTACCAATGTCCCCGCCCGATTCGCCCAGCGCCCTCTTGCACTCCATCATCGGCGCGTCCGTCCGGTCACGAAGTTCGCGCACCATCGCTGCACTGATTTCTGCCATCTTTGCTCCAATACATCAGAAACTAAAAATTAAAAAAAGGGGGCTTACGCCCCTTTTCATGTGGTCAATGTCGATCTCGGCTACTCAACAGCGCTGCCGGCCTCTACCTCGACGAATTCGTCACCACCATCCCCGATAATTTCCTGGATGACCTGGTTACGCCCCTCAAGGATGGCATCGGCCACACCGCGCGCATACAGGCGTATTGCACGGCTGGAGTCATCGTTCCCGGGAATGACGTAGGCAATTCCATCCGGGGAGTGATTGGAATCCACAACCGCAATCACCGGAATGCCCAACTTCTGCGCCTCGGCAATGGCGCCTTTGTGGTAGCCAACATCGATCACAAACAATGCGTCGGGCAATCCATCCAACGTCTTGAAACCGCCCAAGCCGCGCTGAAGCTTGACCAATTCCCGCTGATACCCGAGCCCTTCGCGCTTGGACATCTTCTCCAGCGACCCGTCGGAAACCATCAATTCCATGTCCTTCAGGCGCTTGATCGACTGCTTGACGGTTTTGAAGTTTGTCAACATGCCACCCAACCAACGATGGTCGACAAACGGTGACGAGCATCGTTGCGCCTCTTCGCTGACGATTTCCCGCGCCTGGCGCTTCGTGCCGACAAAAAGGATTGTTCCTTTGTTCGCGGCCAGCTGACGGACATACTTCATCGCGTCCTGATACATCAACATCGTTTTTTCTAAGTTGATGATGTGTATCTTGTTGCGATGGCCAAAGATGTACGGCGCCATCTTCGGGTTCCAGTACCGCGTCTGGTGTCCAAAATGGACGCCAGCTTCAAGCATTTGACGCATTGTCGTTGACATACTTCGTGAGTCCTTTTTAGGGTTGGAGTCAGGCTGCCGGTACCGGTAATCACCTCCCCGGCCTGAACAACGGCTTCGGAGGGCACCCTAAGGGTATGGCAGCAGAATTTTGTCCGGCAACCACCCGCAGGGATGGCAGTCAGACAAGCCGGCTATGATAGCATTGATCGCTTCACTATTGCAATGTTTCCTTTTTCAAACAGGGAATTAAGCACCCTCTCCCGACTTTTGGCCTGAGTGTGGATGGTGGTTCTTGACCGCCGCCAGAGTCACTTCAGGTCATAGCCAATTTTGCCGGAAATCACCATGGCGGTTCACATCAAGAATCAAGACGAAATTGAACGGCTCCGCGTCGCTGGGCGGCTTGCCGCTGATGTGCTGGATTACATCGCACCGAAGATCCAGCCTGGGATCTCCACGGGAGAAGTGGACCGTCTTTGCCATGAGTTCATGGTGGATGTTCAAAAAGTCATTCCGGCCCCGCTCGACTACGCCCCGCCTGGTTACAAACCCTACCCAAAGTCCATTTGTACCTCGATCAATCATCAAGTGTGTCATGGAGTGCCGGGGGACCGGATCCTGCGGCAAGGCGATATAGTCAATATCGACATCACGGTCATAAAGGATGGCTTCCACGGCGACACCAGCAGAATGTTCGAAGTAGGGAATGTTTCGATCCAAGCCAAGCGACTTTGCCGGATCACGCATGAATGCTTGTGGCTTGGCATCCGCTCCGTCAGGCCGGGAGGGAGCCTCGGAGACATCGGTTCGGCGATCCAAAATCACGCGGAGTCGAGCGGTTACAGCGTCGTTCGGGAATTCTGCGGTCATGGCATTGGTCGAAATTTTCACGAAGATCCTCAAGTACTGCACTATGGAAAGCGCGGTACGGGCTTGTCGCTCCAGCCGGGCATGGTCTTTACCATCGAACCCATGATCAATGCCGGCAAGGCTGCGATACGCGAACTGGCCGACGGCTGGACAATCGTGACGAAGGACCATTCGCTGTCCGCGCAGTGGGAGCACACCGTTCTGGTAACGACTGAGGGATTTGAGGTCTTGACAATATCGCCTGGGATGCCCGCGGCGCCGACAACCTGATCCGCTGAGCCGACATGGAGCTGCCTTCAAATTCCACTCGGAAACCTGCCCTTGCTCACATCAAGGCTAGGATCCTTGCCGAACGCGTCAGCCTCCGCCAACTTTTCCTTGCTAACGTCAAGGCAAATAGTTACCTCGGATCGCATTGCAGGATCGTGGACTCGGCGCTGCGCGAATTGTGGCTCGGCGCCATGTTGCCCTCAGACATGGCACTCCTCGCGGTCGGGGGGTATGGTCGTGGCGAATTATTTCCGTACTCCGATGTCGACGTGCTGGTGTTGTTACCAAGCCAACCGCTCCCTGACGTTACCGCGAAGCTGGAGGGCTTGATCGGCTCGCTATGGGATACGGGCCTTGAAGTGGGCCACAGCGTACGCACCATTGATGAATGCATCGATGAGTCACGTAAGGACATCACCGTGCAGACCGCCCTGATTGAAGCGCGCCTCGTTGCCGGAAACCGGCGTCTCTTTCTTCAGCTAACCGGCGCCGTAAAGTCGCATTTGGATCGCCAGACATTTTTCAAGGCGAAGCGCCTGGAGCAGGAACAACGCCACGCCCGGTATCAAGACACGCCTTATAGCCTGGAACCCAACATCAAGGAATCGCCGGGGGGGCTTCGCGATCTTCAGACGATCATGTGGATTAGTCACGCTTGTGACATAGGACACGGGTGGCACGCTCTTTCCAAACGCGGTTTCATTACTGCGTCGGAGGCGCGGGCGCTCACAGGTCATGAACGATTTCTGAAAAAGTTACGAACGCAATTGCACTTTGTGGCCGGCAGGCGCGAAGATCGCTTGATGTTCGAGTATCAGACTAGGTTGGCGAGCGATCAGGGGTTGCGGGCGACGGCACACCGCCGCGCAAGCGAGCAATTGATGGAGCGATACTACCGCTCTGCCAAAGCGGTCACCCAGCTGAACACGATATTGCTACAAAACCTGAGTGCAGAAGTATTCCCCGCTCTCCGGAAAACGCACCATCCTCTCGATGATTGCTTCCAGATAGAACAAGAACTCCTGGACGCGCGCGACCCAGAGATTTTTGAAAAGAATCCCTCGGCGATACTCAGAAGCTTCCTGTTGCTCGAGAAGCACGCAGAATTGAAAGGGATGACGGCTACCACCTTGCGCGCGCTGTGGAGAGCGCGACCAAGGATTGATCGCGGGTTCAGGTGTGACCCTGCCAATCGCGCATTGTTTCTGGAGATACTGCAGCAGCCCCGCGGACTAGTGCATGCCCTGAGGAGAATGAATCAGTATTCCATCCTGGGCCGATACCTCCCAATATTTGGGAAGGTCGTGGGGCAGATGCAGCATGATCTGTTTCATGTGTACACAGTTGATCAGCACATCCTGATGGTGGTGCGAAATTTGCGGCGTTTCGCAATGGTGGAGTTCGCCCACGAATTTCCCTTCTGTTCGCGCCTGATGACGGGATTCGAACGAAATTGGATATTGTATGTAGCAGCCATTTTTCACGATATTGCCAAGGGACGCGGGGGGGATCACTCCGCATTAGGACGGCTGGAAGCGCGAAAATTCTGTCGTGAGCACCTGATATCCCAACAGGATTCGGATTTGATCGAGTTTCTTGTGGGAAATCATCTGATGATGTCTTCCGTCGCGCAGAAACAGGACCTGTCCGATCCTGCCGTGATCGACCGATTCCTCGACGTGGTGGAAAACGAGCGGAAACTGACCGCACTCTATCTGCTTACTGTCGCGGACATTCGGGGAACGAGCCCGAAGGTGTGGAACGCCTGGAAGGCCAAATTGCTGGAAGATCTATTTCATGCCACGCGTCAGCGGATGAGTGGCAATCCAGTTCCACTGGCCGAGAGTATCCAGGCCAAGCAGGATGAAGCAAGGCGACTTCTGCGACTGTATGCATTGCGGGACGGGGTGGAATCCGAACTCTGGTCAAAACTCGATATCCCGTACTTTCTACGGTACGAGGCCTCGGAAATTGCATGGCAGACACGCCTGCTGTCTGCGCGATTCAACAGCATCATTCCGGTCGTCAAGGCCCGCCTTTCACCAGTCGGTGAAGGTCTGCAAGTGCTGATCTACACACCGGATCAGAATAATCTGTTTGCCCAGATTTGCGGATTTTTCGAGTCGATTGCGTACAGCATTGTCGATGCAAAAGTCCATACGACTCGTCATGGTTACGCTCTGGATACGTTCCAGGTCATGGGGGTCGGTAAGTCGACGGACTATCGCGACATGATTAGGTTGGTCGAGCACGACCTGCAGATGTTGCTGGAGCAGAAAGGACCGTTGCGCACCCCGGCCAAAGGACGGCTATCACGTCAGTTAAGACATTTCCCCATTACCCCCGAAGTCCATATTCGGCCCGATGAAAACGGGCAGTACTCCATCCTGTCCATTACAGCGGGAGACCGGCCCGGCCTTCTGTACGGAATTTCCCGGACATTGGGGGAATATCACCTGAACCTTCATACGGCAAAAATTGCAACGCTGGGCGATCGTGCTGAGGACACTTTTCTGGTCTCGGGTGATGCACTTCATCATCCGCAAACGGTGTTGTTGCTCGAGCAAGACCTGCTGCAGGTCCTGCAGGCCTGAATTGCGCTATTCGCCCCCAGCGACATGATCGGGGGATAGCTCGTCGACGAATCCGAACCGTTGCAGGTTCCGAATCCGCGTCGGATAAAGAATTCCATCCAGATGATCGCATTCGTGCTGCACAACCCGAGCGTGAAAGTCAGTGACGTCGCGACAGATGCCGTTTCCGTTTGCATCAAAACCTTCATAACGCAGGCGCTTCCATCGGGAGACTTCCCCCCTCAAGCCAGGAACGGAAAGGCAACCTTCCCATCCTGAATCCTGCTCCAGACCCAGTGGCGTGAGAATGGGATTGATCAGCACTGTCTCCGGTATTTCCCCCGCGTCGGGATATCGGGAATTGAACTTGAATCCAAATACGACGACCCGTAAACCAACCCCGATTTGTGGGGCAGCAAGACCTGCGCCATTCAAGTGCTGCATGGTGTCGAGCAAATCTTTCACCAATGCATCCAGCTCTGAAGTGCCAAATTGAGCGATTGGCCTGGAAGTTTCAAGCAGTCTGGGGTCCCCCATTTTCAGGACATCTCGAATCATCGCGAAACAAGCTCCTTCAAAATCGCCTCGACTTTACTCATGGCCATGTCTGCCACGACAGCCAAATCATCGAACCGTATTCCCCCCGCGCTCTCGCCTCTTCCAGCAGCGCTGTTTACCACCACTGCCAGCATGGCATATTCGAGGCCACATTCGCGAGCCAGCGCAGCTTCCGGCATTCCCGTCATTCCAACCACATTTCCCCCGTCCCTCTCAATGCGATTGATTTCGGCCGCGGTTTCAAGCCGAGGACCTTGGGTTGCCGCATAAACTCCCCCGTCCGTCACCGGCAAGTTGCATCGTTCTGCCGCTCGCAAGAGTTCGTCGCGGAGAGTGTTGGAAAAGGGGTTCGTAAAGTCGATGTGCTTGACGGGCACGCCTTCTCCAAAAAAAGTGCCCGCGCGTCCCCACGTGTAGTCGAGGATTTGTTCTGGAACAAGCAGCGCTCCCGGCCCATAGCAGGCTGGAATACCGCCTACGGACGCGACGGAAACCAACTTGGTGGCGCCAATGTCCTTCAATGCCCAAATGTTGGCCCGGTAGTTTATGAGGTGTGGCGCGATCATGTGGCCGACACCATGACGAGCTATGAAAAAGGCGCGACGATTGCCGATGAGGACGCTACTGATTGGACCCGACGTTTTTCCAAAGGGCGTATCCGGCGAATGCTGAGCTTCAACCTTGGCTCCCTTCAACGCCTGAAGTCCACTCCCACCAATAATCGCGTAGTCGCCGGAAATGGACATGTCACCTTGCATTGTTATTGGAACCGTCCGAGCTATCGGACTTCAAAAGTTCTTTTAGCCACAAGGAAAATTCGGTGCCGGTTTCAGGGTGCACGAGTCCATATGAGACGGTGGCCTTCAAAAACCCTAATTTTGAACCGCAGTCGTATCGAATACCGTTGTAGCGCAAAGCCTTTACCGACTCCTCATGCAGCAGCGTTTCGATCGCGTCCGTTAACTGGATTTCGCCTCCCTTGCCAGGAGGCTGCTTCTCGAGCAGATCAAAAATCCTTGGGGTGAGAATGTAGCGCCCCACAACAGCCAGCGTTGAAGGCGCAGTCTCGGGACTGGGTTTCTCCACAAGCCCATCGACGTGCACGAGCGAATCCTCGAGATTCGTTGCTCGAACGATACCGTAGGATCCGGTTTGCGCCCGAGGTACGTCTTCTACACCCAGGATGGAGCAGCCTACCGCATCGTAACTATCCGCCATCTGGGCGATGGCAGGACGCGCCGAATAGATGAGATCGTCCGCCAGGATCACTGCGAAGGGTTCATTCTGTACTGCGGGGCGGGCACACAGAACTGCGTGCCCCAGTCCCAGCGCCTCCGGTTGCCGGATGTAAATGCAATTGATGTTCTTTGGAAGAATGTCCCGCACCATCCTGAGAAGGTCCAATTTCCCTCGACTCTCCAATTCGGCCTCAACCTCATACGCTTTGTCGAAGTGATCCTCAATGGCCCTCTTGTTGCGGCCAGTAATGAAGATCATGTCAGTCATACCGGCAGCAACAGCTTCCTCGACCGCAAACTGTATCAACGGTTTATCCACAACGGGCATCATCTCCTTGGGGCTGGCTTTCGTTGCCGGTAAGAAACGGCTGCCCATGCCTGCGACGGGAAAGACGGCCTTTGTAATTCGCCTCATTGGATATCCATTCGTAGTCAATTCACCAGTTCGAGCAATTGCTTTTCGCTGATTACCGGAATATTCAAGGCGTGCGCCTTTTCAAGTTTCGACCCTGGATCTTCGCCGGCGACAACATATTTCGTCTTCGCCGACACTGAACCAGTAACCGTCCCGCCATGTTGCTCAATCAACGACTTTGCCTCCGCACGTGTCAGCGTGGGAAAAGTGCCAGTCAGCACAAACGTCTGGCCTGAAAATCTCGAGGCAGGCGAGTCCACCTGTGGTGCCTCATGGGTTGGCTCGACACCGCCAGCCGTCAAGCGTTCGACAATGTTGCGGTTCGAGTCTTTAGCAAAGTACTCGAGTAGGGATTCTGCCACGACAGGACCGACATCATGCACTTCGAGTAATTGATCAAGCGTTGCATTCATCAATTGGTCCAAGGATCCAAAATGCCTCGCCAGGTCCCGTGCCGTTGTTTCCCCGACGTTCCTGATCCCAAGCGCGAAAATCAGGCGCGACAATGTGGACTTCTTGGAACTCTCGATAGCCCGCAATAGGTTTTCAGCAGACTTCTTACCAAAGCGCTCCAGGGATAAAAGATCCTGCTCCTGTAGAAAATACAGGTCCGCTGGGGTTTTGACTACGCCCGCAGTTACCAACTGATCAACTATTCGGTCGCCGAGCCCATCAATGTTCATTGCTCTTCTTGACGCGAAATGAACCAGAGATTGCCGTCTCTGCGCAGGACAAATCGGACCGCCAGTACAACGCGCCACGGCCTCCCCAGCGGGGCGAACGATTACCGAGCCGCATTCCGGACAGTGTTTTGGCATAGAAACGCTGACCACATCGGCTGGTCTGGACTCATGCAAGACACGCACTATTTCCGGGATAACGTCCCCCGCTCGTCGGACTGAAACGAAGTCGCCAATGCGAACATCTTTTCGCTTCATCTCCTCTTCATTGTGAAGTGTGGCATTTGTAACTGTGACGCCCCCCACCGAAACTGGCCCCAACCTGGCAACCGGAGTAACCGCGCCTGTACGACCGACCTGGAAGTCAATACCAAGAACTTGCGTGGTTGCCTCCGGGGCCTGAAATTTATGGGCTAATGCAAATCTCGGGGCTCGCGAAACGTAGCCCAATTGCTGTTGGGCTGAAAACTGGTTGAGCTTGTACACCACCCCATCGATTTCGTAGGGAAGTGCCGCGCGCATCTGATCAAATTGGCTGAATGCCCCAAGCAGCCCATTAGCCCCATGGACAGTCATCCGATTCTGGCTGACCGGGATTCTGATCGTCGCGAACCAGTCGAGCAATTCCGAGTGCGTAGCGACTGGAATTGGTGGAAGCACGTCCCCAACGCCATACGCCATGAATCGCAAAGGTCGTTCCGCCGTAATGCGAGGGTCGAGCTGGCGCAAACTTCCCGCGGCAGCATTTCTCGGATTTGCGAATTCCTTTTGCCCACGTGCCCTTTGTCGCTGGTTCAACGCAAGAAAATCCTTCTTGTAGATGAGGACTTCACCGCGAATCTCTACTATTTTCGGCTGTAAGCCCGGCAATAGCAGAGGAATGCTGGAGATGGTTCTAACGTTCTGTGTCACATCCTCCCCTGTGCTGCCATCCCCACGCGTCGCGGCTTGTACCAGGTGCCCGTCTTCATACCGGAGATTGATGGCCAAGCCGTCGAATTTCGGCTCGACCGAATACTCCAAGTGCGAGCACTTAAGCGCCTCACAGGCCCTCTGATCAAACGCCTCGACTTCCTGCACGGAAAAGGCATTGTTGAGTGACAGCATGGGAACCCTATGCGCTACAGCTGAAAAACTCGGCAGTGGCGCACCCCCTACCCGCTGAGTGGGGGAATCGGGCGTTGCGAGTTCGGGAAACTCTTGCTCGAGCTGAACAAGCTCACGAAAAATATGATCATATTCCGGATCACTGATCGAAGGATCGTCCAGAACGTAGTACCTGTAGTCGTGTTGACGCAAGAGCTCGCGCAAGTGTTCGGCGCGCGATTGTGGCTCGCCCGTCTTGCTCATAGGGTTAGATCAGGAAAATAGGCGAAGTGCCAGCGACTCGCCGGCGGTAAACCCGCGTTCCTGCATCTTTTTGTAGGTTTCATCGAGCTGCGCTCGTATGGATGACAATGCTTTCTCTCCAATGGCCAGATGATTGTCATCAACGACTTGTCCCCCCACTTCCGCGGCAAATTTCGCCGCGGTTCCAAACAGGTTAGACACCAGCTCAGGATCGGGTGTTGTACGTGGAACATCGATCTCAAAAGTGACGGCATTGGTGCTCAATGTCACCAAGGTGGCCTCCGAGAACGCCACGTCGCCCAAGTTGGTCAGGCAATATTGTGAACGTGCCGCCTCGTCCCGCTTGTGAAACCCGCCATCGGCTCCCAACGTCAGACCGGCAGTTGCAGTTGCTGCAAGTATCTGTCTTCCTGAGAAAGGTCTGTCTGTTGAGATGACGTTCAATCCCACTTTGATATCCACTTCCGTAGAGAACTGGTCGAGGTCCTTGGCCCGTATAAGCGCTTCGGAAATCCCTTCTTCCGAGGCTCGCGCATCCAATCGGACGGCCAGTCCACGCATTGCCCCGTCAAATCGAGCCAGTTGGACTGCATCGATACAGCCTCTGCGGTCCACCAATTGCACGCAACCCCGAATGATTCTGCAGATGTCGCCATGCTCGATGCTTCGCCACGTGCTCGATTCCGAGTCGAACATGTCCACATGAACCCATTTGTTGAAATCGGACAGCAATTTGACAGCAGTCTCGATGACTTTGCTGCTGTCCGTTTCCGATTGCAAAGACAAGGTCACGCAATAATCGATGGGCGTGATTGAAGTGGGCACCTTCATCCAAAGTTGACGCTCGGCTTGGCTTTCAGCTTCGCGTGACGAGCCAGGTCCGGGTTCCTCATATTGAGGCTCGATGCGGGCGGCTCCAGTCGCTGTGGCTACAGCGGCGTCGTGATCAACGGGGGGCTCGCCTTGCCCGGGTCGCGCATCAACCAGCGCATCGTCATGCTTTAGCGCGAAGCTGCGCTCAGCGGATTTTCGGTATCTTTTTTCTTGCCACTTGTTGTAGATAAAAACCGCGACAATAATCACCGCACCAAGCGCGAGGAGTGCGGTCTGGAGGTCGCTCATGCCGCAACTGGTTCCCGTAGCTGCAAGGCTTCATCGATATCAACTGCGACCACACGTGATACGCCTTGCTCTTGCATCGTGACGCCAACAAGGTGCGACGCCATTTCCATGGTGAGCTTGTTGTGACTGATGTAGAGAAACTGGGTGCTCTGGGACATCTTCTTCACCAACTCGCAGAATCGGCCGGTATTGGCATCATCCAAGGGCGCATCTACTTCGTCGAGCAGGCAGAACGGAGCGGGATTGAGCTGAAAGAACGAGAACACGAGGGATATCGCGGTCATGGCCTTTTCTCCCCCTGACAGAAGGTGGATGGTAGAGTTTTTCTTTCCCGGGGGGCGCGCGACGACTTGCACGCCAGAGTCAAGAATCTCCTCCCCCGTCATGACGAGACGGGCCTCCCCCCCTCCAAACAGCACAGGGAACAACTTCCCGAATTGTTCGTTTACCGCGTCGAAAGTCTGCTGCATCAGCTCGCGCGTCTCTCGGTCGATGCGACGGATTGCATTTTCAAGCGTCTCAAGTGCCGAGGACAGGTCATTCGCCTGGGAGTCGAGGAAGGCCTTTCGTTCAGAACTTGTCGCCAGCTCATCCAAAGCTGCCATGTTGATTGCGCCCAAGGCAGCAATTTCCGATGTCAGGCGCGCGATCTCAGCCTGTATTGGCCCTGCTTTCTGCTTTTCCGGGACAGACTGCAACAGTTGCCGAATGGCTGCATCGTCAAGACCGGCCTCTTCAAGAAATGCGGAAAATTGCTGGACGTTGATTCGTGCAGCCTGCTCTTTGAGTCTAATTTCCGCCAGTCGGTCGCGCAACGGCTCCAACTTCTGATCCTCGATTACTCGTCCCTCTTCGCTGGCGCGAAGCTGGGATGCCGCGAGCTCCTGACGATTGCGACTTTCGCCAAGAACCTGCTCCCGCAATAAGCGACTCTCCAGAGCGACCTGGAGAAACGACTGCAATTCAGTGTCGTCAAGCCCGAGTAAGTCTTTTGAAATCTTTTCAATATTTTGTTGGGCCGAGAGCAACTGCTCCGTGACATTCTCTATGGAGCGCTGAACTTCATCGATCTTGGCCCGCGATTCTTTCTCTGCAAATCCCGCGTCTTGTGCTTCACGTTCCGCCAGCGTCAATACCTGACGCTGCCTTGCAAGCGCGCTCTCCGCGTCACCCAGTGCTCCCTTGGCCTCCTCTACATGGACTCGCCCGGCAGAGAGCACTTGCGACAACGACTCCAGTTTCTCGGTGATTGCCTTGCCGCTCGCAGCCTCGGCCTCAGAGACCGATGTCAGCTCCGACCGCTCTCTTGCAATTTGATAAATGCGTGAATCGATTCTTTCCTTTTCCTGGGTCACCTTAAGCAGTTGCACTTGCTTCTCATGAATCAGGCGGGACAACCCTGCAATATCGGTTCGCAAGGATGCCAGGCTCTCCGTATGCTCGGACATCTGTTGCTTGAGACTGGCCACTCGAGACTGCGAGAGATCGACTTCGTCTTGCTGGAGCTGGACCTCCCTCTGCAAGACCTCGATATCGCGTTGGCGCGCAAGCATTCCGGAGTCCGGGGCGTCGGGAGCGCAAAAGGAAATTGCGAACTTACTAAACTGGTGTCCATCGCGATTGACCAGAACCACGCCGGTAGGCAGTTGGGCGCGCGTTTCGACGCCAGGAATTCCATCAACCGCGTAGTACGAGTGCAACCAATCATTCAGTGCGGGTTCGACGAAGGGGTCTGTTATGGTTATCAAGTCGCAGAGCGGTCGCAATCCAGGCAAATATGCCGTCGCGCCCGACGTTCCGGCACAGAACAATGTCAGGGTAGATGGCGGGGAAAACCCCGCCATTGCCTGAAGGCTCTCCGCATCGTTTGCTTTCAGGGCATGTAGTCGATCTCGCAATACGGCTTCGACGGCAGACTCCCATCCGCTTTCCACTTGAAGGCCCTGCCAGAGTCGCGAAGACTGGTCCAAGCTGTGCTCACTAATCCACCCTTGAATCGCCCCGTTGTTGTCGAGGCGTTGCTGGACTTGTTGTAGCACATCCAATTTCGCCGTTTGCGCGGCGAGCCCTTGCTGTAGCGATTGGAGCTGGTCCGTTGAACCCTGCAGTTGGGCATCCAACTCCATTCGAATGGCTTCGAGATCAGTCAGCCTTTGCTGCTTTTCCCGCTCAGATTCGCGGGCCCTTCCAATTTCGGCTTCTGCCTGCGTGATCGCCCCGTTATCAGGCGCATTCAGCCCATCTTGTTCCCGGCTCAGACGCTGGTCGCGTTCCAGCAGCCCCTGAAGTACTTTTCCCGAATGAGCAAGGTGGGTCTGTTCCAGTCGATAGTCGTGTTCACTCGCCGTAAATGCCTCGCGTGCGGCTGCAGACTGTCTTTGTGCCGATTTGAATGCCTCTTCAACCTCGGGAAGTCTTGCATGCTCCTCCTGGGCGCGAGTCCGTGCGGCATCTCCGCGCGTTTTCATCTCCTCCAGACGTCTGGACCAAAGTTGCTTTGCTTCCTCAAGTTCACTGGACCGCTTGGTGTTTATCGCGACCTGCGCAGAATACTGGGCAAGATCAGACTCGAGTCTTTGGCGCAACTCGCTGACGTGCCGAATTTCGCCTTCCAATCGGGCGACTTCGGAGTTGGTCGCAAAGAGTTCTCCTTGCGCAACGGTCAACGCATCCCCTGCTGCATAATGCTCGTCACGGGCGGACTCCAACGCGCTCTCTATCTCGCGAATCCTTGCCGTCACTTCCTCCAGTTGCACTCCCAGTCGGTCGATTTCGCGAACATGGCGCTGGGCCTCCACGTCAGATTCTTCGCGTTTCAATGCCCAGAGCAAGTGTTGCTTCTGCTGCCTGAGCGCCGACAGGTCATTGAATTGCCTGGCCACTTCCGCCTGTCGCTCAAGTTTTTCTATCTGTGTACCAAGCTCTTCCCGAATGTCGCTCACTCGCGCCAGGTTCTCTCGCGTGTCCGCAAGTCGATTTTCCGTTTCGCGGCGGCGCTCCTTGTACTTTGAAACGCCGGCGGCTTCTTCGAGAAACACCCGCAGCTCCTCGGGTTTCGCCTCGATGATCCTGGAAATCATCCCCTGCTCGATGATTGCATACGCCCTGGGCCCCAACCCAGTCCCGAGAAAAATGTCGTGGATGTCCTTGCGGCGAACCTGCGTATTGTTGATCAGATACGAAGAATCGCCGTCTCGTGTCAGCACACGCTTAACTGAAATCTCAGCGTACTGTGACCACTGCCCTGCAGCCCGCCCAAGGCTGTTGTCAAAAATCAGTTCGACGCTCGCCCTCGCAACGGGCTTGCGCAGCGTGGATCCGTTGAATATGACGTCCTGCATCGAATCACCGCGAAGTGCGGACGCCCTTGATTCCCCTAGCACCCACCGAACCGCATCTATGATGTTGGACTTGCCGCAACCGTTGGGGCCCACGACTCCGACTAGGTCTCCTGGCACGGTGAGATTCGTCGGGTCCACAAAGGACTTGAAACCTGCAAGTTTTATTTGATTTAAGCGCACAAATCTCTAATTCAGAATGACGAGGACGGGCCGTGGGGGGGATTGCCGTGTCGGGGATCGCATCCGCAATGGAACTCGGCAAACTCAGAATATAATACCACCGACGATCACGATTTAATTTCGATTCACATTCTGCTGGCCTGTAATTCATCCCTTGCGAATGCCTGAAAACTGATGATTTGATGCTGAAAAAACCGATAAAGCGCCTAGCGACATTCCCGAATCCGAGCCCGAGCAGGGACTACGTGATCCGGATGCGGATGCCGGAGTTTACGTGTCTGTGCCCAATGACCGGACAGCCCGATTTTGCGGAATTGCGCCTTGACTACGTGCCAAATCTGAAATGTCTCGAATTGAAATCCTTGAAGCAATATGTCTGGTCTTACAGAACTGAGGGGGCATTCCACGAGGCGGTCACGAACCGGATTCTCGACGACTTGGTCGCAGCCATACTCCCGCGCTATGCGCGGATTACTGCGAGATTTTTTGTGCGCGGAGGAATATTTACCACGGTAATTGCCGAGCATCGCAAGCGAGGATGGAAAGGCAGACCACCCGAGCTGGAGGCGGCCATTGCCCCCCCCTCCATCTATTGACCAACGCGCGTGAGCCAGAAAAGTATCAGACTGATGCCAACTCGAAGCTCGTTCTTGGGGACCACGCGGGCCGGCTTGGCGCTTGCCCTTGGATTCCTCGTCGCATGAACCCGGATCTGTCACTGCTGCAGCCGTACCCCTTTGAAAGGATGCGAAGTCTTTTCAACGGGGTCGTTCCTTCATCCTCGCACCGTCCAATACAGATGCATATCGGGGAGCCCAAGCACCCGACGCCAGAGTTGCTACTGAAGGCCGTTCGCGATAGCACCGCAGGATTGGCGAGTTATCCCGCTACTTCGGGTTCCGAGAATCTGCGATCTGCCATTCGTGATTGGCTTGTCCTGCGACACGACCTCGCGAACATCGATCCGACGAACGAGATATTGCCGGTCAATGGATCACGTGAAGCGCTGTTTGCAATTGCCCAAGTCGTTATCCGCAGAAGCGCAAAACCGCCTCCGATCGTCGTATGTCCGAATCCCTTCTATCAGATCTATGAGGGGGCTGCGATTCTTGCCGGCGCCGTTCCCTATTTCGTGAACATGACTGCGGCGAATAATTTCGCCGGGGATTACGAGGCTGTACCGGAAACGATCTGGCAAGCGACGCAATTGCTGTATGTTTGCTCGCCTGCCAACCCTACCGGGCGCATCACCACCTCAAAGCAGTGGGAAACGCTTTTTAGGCTATCGGACAAGTACGACTTCGTTATTGCGTCCGACGAGTGTTACTCGGAGTTGTACTTTGACGGAAATGACCCGCCGCTCGGCGCACTGGCGGCCGCCAGGAGCTTTGGTCGCCACAATTTTGAGAGGCTCATTGTCTTTTCCAGCCTCTCAAAGCGCTCGAATGTTCCAGGAATGCGCTCGGGATTTGTCGCCGGTGACAAACGCATACTGAAGGACTTTCTCCTCTATCGGACCTATCACGGCAGTGCGATGAGCCCGACATTTCAAACTGCCAGTGCCGTTGCATGGCGCGACGAATCCCATGTGAGTCTTAATCGGCATCAATATTCGGAGAAATTCGCTCGCGTCGTCCCTCTGCTCCGGGAGGCACTTCCAGTCAGCATTCCGGACGCCAGTTTTTACCTCTGGATCAAAACACCCATTGAGGATACCGAGTTCGCTCGCGAGCTATACCGTCGCTATAATCTGACCGTATTGCCGGGGAGCTTCTTGGGGCGGACACATGGGGGGGAGAATCCTGGCGCGGGATACATACGCATGGCCTTGGTTGCCACACTGGACGAATGCGAGGAGGCGGCTCGGCGCTTTGCCGAGTTCGCAAAATCTCTGTAACTCTTGACCAATGAAAGAATATCTTGAACTCTTTGACGAGCATGAAGAACACGATTGAATCGGGCTGGGAAGCCAGGAGCACCGTCGGACCTGCCAATTCACCGGCACCTTTACGAGAAGCCGTTGCCGAAGTACTGGCCAAGTTGGATGTCGGTGCACTGCGCGTCGCGGAAAAAATCAACGGTACGTGGGTAACGCATGAGTGGATCAAGAAGGCGGTCCTGCTGTCTTTTCGTCTCAAAGACAATGAAGTCATGCCAGGCGGGGAGACGCAATATTTTGACAAGGTTCCGACCAAATTCAGCAATTACTCAAAAGCTGATTTTGCGAAGGGCGGATTCCGGGTCGTGCCTCCGGCAATAGCTCGCTTCGGGGCATTCATCGCCAAGAATGTCGTCCTCATGCCTTCGTATGTGAATATCGGGGCCTATGTGGATGAAGGAACGATGGTCGATACTTGGGCCACGGTCGGTTCCTGTGCGCAGATCGGCCGCAATGTTCACCTGTCAGGCGGCGTTGGCATTGGCGGCGTACTGGAACCGCTTCAAGCCAATCCAACGATTATTGAAGACAATTGTTTTATCGGGGCGCGTTCCGAAATCGTGGAAGGCGTGATCGTGGAAGAGAATTCAGTGCTTTCAATGGGTGTATTCATCGGCCAAAGCACAAAGATCTTCGACCGATCCACCGGTGCGATTCACTATGGACGTGTTCCCTCAGGGTCGGTGGTCGTCCCTGGGTCCTTGCCGTCAAAAGACGGAACTTACAGCCTTGCCTGCGCGGTTATCGTCAAGCGTGTTGATGCGCAAACGCGCAGCAAGACGAGCATTAACGACTTGTTGCGGGACTGAAAGAGACTGTGCCAAGGAGATCGACATGTCGGCGATGAAGCGCTTGTTTCAGCTAATGGCCGAGAAGAAAGCCTCGGATATCTTCATTTCAGTAGCTGCCCCGATCAATATCAAGATCAACGGGGTAGCCATACCGGTAAATCAGCAAGTAATGGACAGCACGACTATCACTACGCTGTTGTACGAAGTGATCACCGACAAGCAGAAAAAGGAATACGAGGACACTCTAGAACTGAACACCGCGTACACACTGCCCGGGGTAGGGAGCTTTCGCATCAGCGCTTTCCGCCAGAAGGGATCCCCTGCCGTTGTGGTTCGCTATATTCCGGGGTCGATACCGCCGTTTGATTCGCTGAATCTGCCTCCGATTCTCAAAGAAATCATCATGGAGAAGCGCGGCCTCATTCTGATGGTCGGTGCTACTGGATCGGGAAAGTCGACATCGCTATCGGCCATGCTTGACTACCGAAACGAGCAAAAGCCGGGCCACATTCTTACGCTCGAAGACCCAGTAGAGTTCATTTTTCAGAACAAGAAGTGCATCGTAAACCAGAGGGAAGTCGGGACCGATACGCTCGACTTCAAGATCGCGCTCAAGAATGCTCTCCGTCAGGCCCCTGATTGCATACTCATCGGGGAAATTCGCGACAAGGATACGATGGCATCCGCGATTGCGTACGCTCAGTCCGGGCACTTGTGCCTGGCAACACTCCATGCGAACAATAGTTACCACGCAATGAATCGGATCATCAGTTTCTACCCTCTAGAAAACCGACCCGCATTGCTCGAAGACCTTTCGGCTACGCTCAAGTCCGTCATCTCTCAGCGCCTTGTAAGAAACAAGCAAGGCGGAAGAAGCGCTGCAGTCGAGGTGATGCTAAATACGCGGCATATGGCCGAATTGATTGCAAAAGGCGAGATCAACGAAATGAAGGAAGCTATGGAGAAGAGTCTGTCTCCAGGCTCCCAAACATTTGAGCAAGCGCTATTCAACATGCTTCAACAAGGCCTGGTGACCCAGGAAGAGGCCCTGACAAACGCAGACTCTGCAACCAATCTTCTATGGCTCATTAACAACACGGAAGCCGGCGTATCCGCCCAAAATCAAGAAGGTGGAGGAGAAAAAAAACCACCACCGCCACCGGCCGGAGGGACTTCTTTCAGCGAGTTCAAGCTCGACATGACTGGCACGTCCTGAAAATCGCGGCTAGGAAATATCCTTCCTGCCACGCCGGTAACATCGGCTAGCCGCAAGATAGTCTGCGAAAGCTGCGTAAGCTGCGTAAGCTCGGACGTCCGCATCTACGATGAGTGAGCTAGGCGATCAGAAATGCAAAAACCACGATTTGCGTCGCAACGATCGGCAGATCGTCGAACACTGTCGGACTGGGCGACTCGCTCCGCCCGTCGCTTGGATGCGGCAAAGGTGCATTTCGGACATGGGGCGCCAGATGCCGTGTCAGAAGCGGTCTGGATTATTTCCTATGCCTGCAGGCTGTCGCCAAGGCATATTGAAAAGCATCATTCAAGACTCCTCACTTCCAGCCAGATCGATCGCGCAGATCGCATCCTGGAGATGCGCATCAAAGGCAGGACCCCGCTAGCCTATCTGCTGAAAGAGGCCTGGCTCGGGCGGCACCGCTTTTTTGTAGATCAGCGCGTGATCATTCCTCGCTCATTCATTGCGGAGTTCATTGAAACCGGACTTGCCGATTGGCTCCCCCATGGGCGCAGGAAGCTTCGTGCGCTGGACCTGTGCACCGGTTCAGCGTGTTTGGCCGTTGTATTGGCCAAGACCTTTCGTGGAGTGCATGTGGATGCTGTCGATATTTCGGGGCCTGCGCTGGAAGTTGCTAACATCAATGTCAAGCGACATCAACTCCAGTCAAGAGTTCGAGCAATCCTTGGCGACCTGTTCGAAGAGATACCAGAGTCTGTTCGATATGACGTGATCGTGTCGAATCCACCGTATGTCAGAACGTCATCGATGCGAACGCTGCCAACGGAGTATCGACATGAGCCGACGCTGGCGCTTTCGGGTGGCACCGATGGCTTGGCACTCGTGTCGCGCATACTCGCGAGCGCTCGACAATACCTCACACCGAAGGGCGTGCTGGTCTTGGAAATTGGTCACAATAAAAAGGCCATGGAGAAGGCCTTTCCCCGCCTACCCATCCTCTGGCTTGACACTCCGGGCAGTGAAGGAATGCTGGCGCTCATTGAGGCCAGGGACATCCCTGCGCAGTCATCATGACCTTGCAGTCATGACGCGCGAACAGACCTAGAGCTCCGGGGAGCCCAGGCACAGGTCAGCTGACCAAGGGATGGGGTGGCTGATGGGACTCGAACCCACGACAACCGGAATCACAATCCGGGACTCTACCAACTGAGCTACAGCCACCATTAACAGATCTGCAAGCAACTTATCCATGGCATGCCCGGCGGGAATCGAACCCACAACCCCCAGCTTAGAAGGCTGGTGCTCTATCCAGTTGAGCTACGGGCACATCTATTTCTGCCCTCGACGCTGACGAACAGACGTTGCCTGCCAAATTCTGGTCGGGGTGGAGAGATTTGAACTCCCGACATCCTGGTCCCAAACCAGGCGCGCTACCAGGCTACGCTACACCCCGAGGAGGACTATTTTACGCTTTATGCCTCAGCCACACAATGCGCATTCTGCTGCACCTCCAAGTCTTTTCTCGGATGATGGTGCGAATCAAAGAAATGAGGCGCTTCGACATTTGTTGAGAGCTGAGACTGCACTAGTGAACTAAGCCTAGAAAGCTACGCGCATAAAAAAAGGGCGCCTCAGCGCCCTTTTCATTCACCAAATGCTGAACTAACCAGGCTGTCCCGATGTGGGAGCCGGATCCTTTATTGCCTTCATGGAAAGGCGAACTCTGCCTTTCTCGTCCGCCTCAAGAACCTTCACCTTGACGGATTGACCTTCCTTGAGATGATCCGAGACACTATTTACTCGCTCGTGGCTGATCTGGGAAATGTGCAGTAAGCCGTCTTTGCCCGGAAGCAACTGCACGATGGCGCCAAAGTCTAGAAGCTTAAGCACCGTGCCATCGTAGATCCGCCCCACTTCGACATCGGCGGTAATGTCCTCGATACGCTTGCGAGCTGCCTCCCCGCCTTCCGCGCTGATGCAGGCGATCGATATAGTTCCGTCATCGCCAATCTCGATCGTCGTTCCAGTCTCTTCCTGCAGACCGCGGATGACTATGCCACCCTTGCCGATCACATCCCGAATCTTTTCAGGGTTGATCTTCAGTTTGATAATGCGCGGCGCAAATGTCGAGATCTCATTCCTCGAGCCGTCCAGAGAGGTGCGCATTACCTCGAGAATATGCAAACGGCCGTCTTTCGCCTGCGACAAGGCTACTTGCATGATCTCCCGGGTAATCCCCTCGATCTTGATGTCCATTTGCAATGCCGTGATGCCATTCTCAGTACCGGCAACCTTGAAGTCCATATCCCCAAGATGATCCTCATCGCCCAGAATATCCGACAGCACGGCGAATCGATTGCCTTCCTTGATCAAGCCCATTGCTATTCCCGCGACATGTCGCTTGATGGGCACGCCGGCATCCATCAGCGCCAGACTGCCGCCGCATACGCTCGCCATGGAGGATGAGCCATTCGACTCCGTGATTTCCGACACCACGCGCATTGAATAACCAAAGTCTTCGGCACTTGGCAACATGCATACCAACGCGCGCTTGGCCAGGCGACCATGTCCGATTTCCCGACGTTTTGGCGTGCCAACCCGGCCCGTTTCCCCAGTGGCATAGGGAGGCATGTTGTAGTGGAGCATGAATCGCTCTTTGTACTCGCCCATCAGGGCGTCAATAATTTGTTCATCCCTGCCCGTGCCGAGAGTTGCTACAACCAACGCCTGTGTCTCTCCCCGGGTGAACAATGCGGAACCATGGGTGCGCGGCAACACGCCAACGCGAACGGTAATCGGGCGAACGGTGCGCGTATCGCGGCCATCAATCCGGGGTTCGCCATCCAGTATCTGGCTACGAACAATTTTTGACTCCAGACCGAACAGAATATCGCCCACCAGATTCGCGTCTGGCGCTTTTTCCTGACCACTGGAAATGGTCGCCTGCACGCCCTTGCTGATTTCGGAGAGCTTCGTGCTTCGGGCCTGCTTGCTGCGAATGCGATAGGCTTCCTGAAGCGGGGCCTGCGCCAATTCAGTGATTTTGGAGATGAGCGTCTCGTCCCTGGGGGCCGGAGTCCAATTCCAGGACGGTTTCGCGGCTTGGTCTGCCAATTCGTGAATCGCCTGGATCGCGGCGCGCATTTGTTCGTGTCCGAAGACCACGGCGCCAAGCATGACTTCTTCAGACAGCTCCTTCGCCTCAGACTCAACCATCAACACCGCGTGCTCTGTTCCAGCCACGACGAGATTGAGTTCGCTATCCTTCAGTTGGCTGGCTTTGGGGTTAAGGACGTACTGCCCGCCCACATAACCAACCCGTGCGGCTCCTATCGGACCATTGAAGGGAATGCCGGAAAGCGTCAATGCAGCCGAAACCCCAATCAGTGCCGGGATATCGGGATCGATATCTGGATCAACCGACATCACTGTAGCTACCACCTGGACTTCGTTGTAGAAGCCATCTGGAAACAGTGGACGAATGGGGCGATCGATAAGGCGGCTGGTCAAGGTTTCCTTTTCGGTAGGGCGTCCTTCACGCTTGAAAAAGCCCCCGGGAATTTTCCCTGCCGCATATGTCTTCTCAATGTAGTCCACAGTCAGCGGGAAGAAATCCTGGCCAGGTTTCGCATTCTTGGCAGCCACCACCGTGCACAGCACGACGGTATCGTCCATGCTGATCAATACGGCGCCGTGCGCCTGCCGGGCAATCTCACCCGTTTGCAGCGTTACTTGATGGGCACCATAGGTAAAGGTCTTGCTTATAGGGGTCAACGACATGGTTCTCTCAATTGTTGGTCAAAACCTGCGCCATTGCTGACGAAGGGTGGGTTGACATGGCAGGACTTCTCGCGGCCTGCCATCCAAAATGAAAAACGCCCATCACGAAGATGGGCGTTTATCGGCTTACTTGCGTAGACCGAGTCGCTCAATCAGCTGGCGATACTTTCCTGAGTCCGTACGCCTGAGATAGTCCAAGAGCTTGCGTCTCAGGCTCACCATCTTCAGCAACCCGCGCCGTGAATGATGGTCCTTAACGTTGCTCTTGAAGTGGTCAGTAAGGCCGTTGATTCTCGCTGTCAGTAGCGCGACTTGCACTTCTGACGACCCTGTGTCACCAGCAGCACGCTGATGTTGCGAAACGATTTGCGCTTTTTGCGCAACAGTTACCGGCATGGCAATTATCTCTCTGGGCGAAAGGGCAATATTTTAGCCTAAAAACAGCAGACTTACCAATATCTTTCAGGCTTATTGCCCGTCATCCGTTGCTAACAGACATTAGCCGATGGGGTTGCAGCCGTTTGCCTGGGACAACTAGCCCCAAACCCAGAAAGCGTCCCAACGGGGCATAGACCCTAACCTGACCTTGCGCAGGCTGCAAGCACTGGTCAGGCATATCAGTTTCCTGGCCTTGCTGGAACCTTTGCGCAGCAATATCTCCTAGTTCAATTTTTGGCAATTCTGCAACCAACGTATCAACCGGCAACAGCAGTTCTGTGCGCCCAGCAAGGTCCAGCGACTCTAACCGCTCTAGGCTCGTTGCGCGTTCAAGACTTAGGTTACCTGTTTCTACCCGACGAAGACTCGCAAGGTGAGCGCCGCATCCAAGCGATTCACCAATGTCCTCTGCCAAGGTCCGGATATAGGTGCCCTTGCTGCAGCGCACGAATATCTGCAACATGTTGGCTGCGAGTGTCGTCGCTTCCAAGCGACGGATATTGACCTGCCGTGCTTTTCTCTCTACTTCAACGCCCATTCTGGCGAGTTTGTACAGGGGCTGTCCGTCCTTCTTCAGCGCCGAGTGCATTGGTGGAACCTGATTGATTTCTCCACGAAATGCAGCGAGCGCGCTGTCAAGTTGCGCCTTGCTCACATTTACAGGGCGCTCCTCGACAATGAGTCCCTCGGCATCACCCGTCTCTGTCCGGATTCCCAGGCGCACATCCGCGACATAGGCCTTGTCCGCATCGAGCAGTTGTGAGCCAAATTTGGTGGCCTCTCCTAGGCAAATTGGTAGCAGGCCCGTTGCACGCGGGTCCAGGGTACCCGTGTGTCCCGCCCGTTGCGCCTCAAATAGTCTCTTGACGTGCTGTAGGACGGAATTAGACGAAGGACCCAAAGGCTTGTCGAGCAGAAGCACCCCGTCAATGCGCCGTGCATTGCGTGTCCTTGCCATGAGAGCGCCGGTCTAAGGCTTATCTGGAGTCGAATCGCTCGACGCCGGGAAATCGACCGGTTTCAATGCCTGATCAATCAGGTTCGACAGATGTATTCCACGGTCGATAGAGTCGTCGTAGAAAAAATGAAGCTCCGGCGTGTTATGGAGCCGGATGCGCTTCCCCAGCATTTGTCTCAGGAATGAAGATGCACGCTTCAATCCAGCTTCTGCGTGCTTTCTGGCCAGGTCATCGCCCAACTGGGTGAAGAAGACCTTTGCGTGCGCCAGATCCGGTGACACATCCACGGCGGTGATTGTCACCATCCCCACACCCGGATCTTTCAACTCCAGCCGGATGATTTCCGAGAGTTCCTTCTGTATCTGGTCTTCGACCCGGCGCTGGCGCTGCTTATTGGCCATGATGTCCTTTTTCCAAGAACCAACTCTTCACAGCCGGTTCTGCAAGCGCCATTTGAATGTCAATCAAAGCGTGCGTGCGACTTCCTGAACTTCGTACACCTCCAGGTTGTCACCTTCCCTGATGTCGTTGTAGTTTTTCAACGACAGGCCGCATTCAAAACCGGTTTTGACTTCCCGCACATCGTCCTTAAATCGCTTCAGGGAATCCAGTTCGCCGTCGAATACGACCACGTTGTCGCGGAGGAGTCGAACGCGCGCACCGCGCTTTACGACACCCTCTCGAACCATGCATCCTGCAACAGTCCCGATGCTGGAAATCTTGTAGATCTGACGAATTTCGACCAGTCCCAGGATTGATTCCCGCTTTTCGGGAGACAACAGTCCTGACAGCGCTGCTTTCACTTCATCCACGGCTTCATAGATGATGTTGTAGTAGCGAATATCGATTCCGGAATTTTCCGCGAGTTTGCGCGCCATTGCATCGGCTCGGGTGTTGAAGCCGATGACCACAGCTTTCGATGCCAGCGCCAGATTGATATCTGATTCCGTGATGCCGCCGACGGCACTGTAGATCACATTGACCTTGACTTCGTCGGTCGACAGCTTGCCCAAGGCATGCACCAGGGCTTCCTGTGAGCCTTGTACGTCAGCTTTGATCAGCAGGGGGAGCGTGCGCACTTCTCCGACCTGCTCGAAGATGTTCTCGAGACTCGCTGCCTGCTTCTTCGCGAGTTTGACGTCCCGGAACTTCCCTTGACGAAAGAGCGCGATCTCGCGCGCCTTGCGCTCGTCGGTGAGAACTACCACTTCCTCGCCTGCTCCCGGGACATCGGACAATCCCTGGATCTCAACCGGAATCGAGGGCCCTGCTTCCTGCACCATCTTGCCATTCTCATCGAGCATGGCGCGAACGCGCCCATACGCCGAGCCAGCCAGCAAGACGTCTCCTCGCCTCAACGTGCCCGACTGAACCAGCAATGTGGCAACCGGTCCGCGGCCCTTGTCCAGCCGCGCTTCGATCACGATGCCGGTTGCTGGCGCATCAGTAGGCGCCTTCAACTCCAGTACTTCTGCCTGCAACAAGACGTGTTCGAGCAGATCGTCGATTCCGGCCCCGGTCTTTGCAGAGACGGGGACGAATGGGGAATCACCGCCATATTCCTCGGGAACAACACTTTGGGCGACCAGTTCCTGCTTGACCCGATCAGGGTTCGAATCCGGTTTGTCGATCTTGTTGATTGCAACTACCAGCGGAACGTTGGCAGCCCGTGCGTGATGTATCGCCTCGATAGTCTGCGGCATGACGCCATCATCGGCGGCGACAACAAGGATCACGATGTCGGTAACCTTTGCGCCGCGCGCGCGCATGGCAGTAAACGCCTCGTGACCCGGCGTATCCAGGAATGTGATCATCCCCTTCGGGGTCTCTACGTGATATGCCCCGATGTGCTGAGTAATGCCGCCTGCTTCCCCAGCGGCGACTTTCGCCCTGCGAATGTAGTCAAGGAGCGAGGTCTTACCGTGGTCAACGTGGCCCATGACCGTGACAACCGGTGCCCTGGGACGTTGCTCGGTTGAGTGGTGTGTTGCGGTGTCAACGATGTAGGCTTCTGGGTCATCCAGCTTGGCCGCGATGCCCGTGTGCCCCAACTCGCCCACGACAATCAGTGCGGTCTCCTGATCAAGCACCTGGTTGATCGTCACCATGCTGCCAAGCTTCATCAGTGCCTTGATGACCTCTGCTGCCTTGACGGACATCTTGTGCGCAAGTTCAGCGACGGTAATTGTCTCGGGAACATGAATTTCCCGAACAACAGGTTCACTGGGAGCAAGGAACTGGGGCTGCGAATCGGTGCTCGACGATTGCGAGCCCTTGGCGTGTCGGGCCCTGGCGTGCCACCCTGAAGCACCCTGAACGTCGCCGCGCGTCTTGATGGTGCGTCGCTTCGCCCCTTCGTCCTTCCAAACCGTGACCGACTTCTTTTTCTTTTCAGCCGCCGCAGCTTCATCGGAAACCTTCGGCTTGTGCAAGGTGGTGTCGCCAGCACCGGCAACTGCCGGAGCAGCCGCAGCCGCAGCCAACTTCTTTTGCTCGGCTTCGCGTTGTTCTGCGAGTTGGCGCTCTCGTTCCTGCTTTTCCGCGACTTCAGCGGCTTGCCTTGCGGCCAACTCCTCCTGGCGGCGCTGCTCTTCCTTGCGAATTTCAAGCTGTTCCGCGTTAATGACAGGCGTAGCGGCGGGCGCAACAACTGGCGGCGCAGCAATCACTTCAGGTACAGCAACCTCAACGGCCGGGGTAGCGCTGTCCGAGGCATCTCTCTTGACGAATACGCGCTTCTTCTTGACTTCTACCTGAATGGTTCTCGCCTTGCCGCTGGAATCGGACTTCTTGATGATTTCCGACGTTTGCTTGCGCGTCAGCGTGATCTTGTTCTTGGGCTCGGCCGCTCCATGGGCTTTGCGCAGGTAATCGAGCAAGCGCGTCTTGTCTTGCTCGGATAGCGTATCTTCGGCCACGCGCTTATCCACGCCTGCGGCCCGAAGCTGTTCAAGCAGTACCGTCGGCGGAACTTTGAGTTCGCCTGCGAATTGAGCGACGCTGGTTTGTGCCATTGGCTTCCTGTTATTCCGCGAACCAGTGCGCGCGAGCCTTCATGATCAGGTCCTTTGCTCGCTCGCTGTCGATTGCCGCAATTTCAAGCAAGTCGTCCACGGCAAGATCACCAAGATCATCCCGAGTCTTGATGCCGGCGGTTGCGAGCTTCACTGCCAGTTCGCTATCCATTCCCTCCAGGCTGCGCAATTCGGGATCGACGCCCTCAGCCTGCTCTTCACTCTTGATTGCCTGGACGATCAGGGCATCGCGTGCCCGGCTGCGAAGCTCATTGACCGTCGTCTCATCGAGCGAGCTGATCTCAAGCATTTCGTTGATGGGAACATATGCGACTTCCTCCAGCGAGGAAAAACCCTCCTGGATGAGAATGTCCGCCACCTCTTCATCGACGTCCAGTTTCTCCATGAAGAGCTGCCTGGTCGCCTCACTCTCGGTTCTCGATTTTTCCTGGGACTCGGCTTCACTCATCAGGTTGATGGTCCAACCGGTAAGCTCTGAGGCCAAACGCACATTCTGGCCGCTACGTCCTATCGCAATAGCCAGGTTTTCTTCGTCGACAACGACATCCATGCTGTGTTTGTCTTCATCAACGAGGATGCTCGTGACTTCTGCCGGTGCCAGGGCACCGATGACGAATTGGGCCGGGTCCGCCGACCAGAGCACGATATCCACGCGCTCTCCGCCGAGTTCCTGGGTTACCGCCTGCACGCGCGAACCGCGCATGCCTACGCATGTTCCAATGGGGTCGATGCGCTTGTCATTTGTGTGAACGGCAATTTTTGCGCGGATTCCTGGATCGCGCGCCGCCGACTTGATCTCAAGGAGACCTTCTTCGATCTCCGGCACCTCCAGGCGAAACAGCTCGGAAATGAACTGCGGCGCTGTTCTGGAAAGGACCAGTTGCGGCCCCCTGATGGCGCGCTCCACTTTCAGGAGGTAGGCGCGCACACGGTCGCCGACGCGTAGATTCTCCTTGAGGATCATCTGGTCGCGCGGCAAAATCGCTTCAACACGCCCCGCCTCGACGATGGCGTTGCCCCGCTCGATGCGTTTGATCGTTCCGGTGACGAGTTTCTCGTTGCGTCCGAGGAAGTCCTGCAGCAACTGCTCGCGCTCGGCATCCCTGATCCGTTGCAGAATGACTTGTTTCGCCGCTTGAGCACCGATTCGGCCGAATTCGATCGGCTCCAGTTGCTCTTCGATGAAGTCCTCCACCGCGATGTCTTCACCGTGCTGGGTCTTTGCCTCAGTCAAAGCAATCTGGTGGAGCGGTGATTCCACGGCATCGTCGGCCACGACCTGCCAGCGACGGAAGGACTCGAAATCCCCGGTGTCGCGGTCGATGGCAACCCTCACCTCGACTTCGTCACTGAAGCCCTTTTTCGTCGCAGAGGCGATGGCCATTTCAAGCGCACCGAAGACTGTCTCCTTATGGACATTCTTCTCCCGCGCCAGAGCATCAACGAGCAAAAGCAATTCTCGGCTCACTTGCAACCTCCTGCTCCCTATAACTTTGGCACCAACCGCGCCCGCTCGAGGTTTGACAGGTCAAAGACCAGTTGTCCACCATCGAAATCGAGCGCTACCTGTTCACCGTCTATCCCGCGCAAAGTGCCAACCACCCGCCTGCGACCGTCAACCAGGACGCGCAGCCGTACTTCAATCTGATGACCGGAAAAACGCCGGAAATCAGCAGCTTTCTTCAACTTTCGATCCAGCCCGGGCGATGAAACCTCGAGACGGTCGAAATCGATCCCTTCCACCGGCAAGACCCGCTGCAACTGCCGTGTTACCCGCGCGCAATCGTCAAGCGTTATCCCTACCGACGCTTTTTCAAGCGAATTCTCAATAAAAATCCGTAACATCTTTCCCCGATTGGAAATCTCCAAATCGGCAAGCTCGTAGCCCAGGCCGTTCACGGTTTGTTCGATCAACGCTTCCAATGCACTCATCGAAAAAGACCAGATCCCGTCCCACAAATAAAAAATGGGCTGGTCCAGCCCATTCGGTTATTTCCGTGGCCCTAGCAAAACCACGCCAGAAGCCCGACTACGAAAGGAAATTATAACAAGAAAAATGTGCCGAAACAACGAGAAGTATCACTTATCGGCGCTGTCGACCTCATTTGTCCCGGCAGTCAATGCCAAAAGAGACCTGACTTGGTCAGGTTCGAGTTGCAGCCACCGGCCTCTCGGAAGTCTTGGCGGCAACATCAATGGGCCAAAACGTATCCGCGTCAGTCGACTTACCACCAAGCCGATGGCCTCGAATATCCGCCTGACTTCGCGGTTACGACCTTCGGAGAGTGTCACGCGGTACCATCGGTTGGCCCCCTCTCCCCCCTCGAATCGGATGGCATCGAAGTGTGCCGGGCCGTCTTCCAGCATCACGCCTTTCTTCAGGCTTTCCAGCTGCGCGGTCGTGACCTCGCCCATGACACGGACTGCATATTCACGCTCCAGTCCATGACTCGGATGCATCAAGCGGTTGGCAAGATCCCCTGAGTCGGTGATCAGCAGGACGCCACTGGTGTTGAAATCCAACCGTCCGACTGCCAGCCAACGCCTCCCCCTGACGCGAGGCAACCGATCAAACACAGTGGGGCGGCCTTCGGGGTCGTGCATGGTGACCATCTCGCCTGCGGGCTTGTGGTAGAGCAGCACGCTGGGTGTTGCCCCTTCGGCCTGGTTCCTGATCGGTTTGTGATCGAACAGTATTCGGTCGCCGGGCGCAACCCTTTGCCCTAAAAGAGCTTTTTCACCATTGACGGTGACCCTTCCGGCTGCGATGACTTCTTCCATGTCCCGGCGCGACCCCATTCCCGCGCGCGCAAGCACCTTCTGAAGCTTTTCGGTAACGGCGCCAGCGGCCTGGACCGCCGATCGGGCTAATGGCTCCTCAGGCCGCGCTGGCCTCTGTGCCCTCGGGAGGGATTGCCTCGTCGCCTCCTGGCGACTCGGCATCCTCTTCTGCGACGTCGTGCTCGTCGGCGATGACTTCGGCTTGCCCCGTAGTGGGCTCGCTTTGGGCTTGGGGCGTCGGGTGGGTTTCGATTTCAAGGGTTTGGATGATTTCGTCTAGTGCGGGCAATTCCTGCAGGGTTCGCAGGCCCAGGTCATCGAGAAAGGTCTTCGTCGTCGCATAAAGCGCCGGTCGGCCCGGCACGTCGCGGTGTCCGACCACATCGATCCAACCACGATCTTCCAGTTTCTTGATAACTTCACTGGAGACCGTTACGCCGCGGATTTCCTCGATATCTCCCCGCGTCACGGGCTGACGATACACGATGATCGCCAATGTCTCCATCACGGCGCGTGAGTAGCGCGGCGGCTTTTCAGGGTTAAGGCGATCCAGAAAGCGCTGGAACGCGGGGCGAGTCTGGAATCTCCAGCCGCTGGCGAGGTTAACCAGTTCCACGGCGCGCAGCTTCCATTCGTCGCGCATTTCGTCGAGCAGGCGCCGGATCGTATCCGCCCCGACCTCCTCGTCGAACAGTTTGCGCATTTCCGCGATGGTGAGCGGCGACGTCGCCGTCAGCAACGCGGCTTCCAGTACCACTTTCACTTCACTCGGGCTGAGCATTGGCAAGCTTCACATAAATGGGTGCAAAAGGTTCGGCCTGAGTCACCTCGATCAATCGCTCGCGAACGAGTTCCAGGACCGCGAGAAAATTGACGACAAGCATGGGCACGCCCTTGCTTGGATCGAAGAGACTGATGAACTCAGCAAATCTTCCCTCGGCAAGTCGGCGCAGGATGATGGTCATGTACTCGCGCACCGACATCTCGTCTCGCCCGATATGGTGGTGCTGATTGACCCGCGCACGCGCCAGCAGCGAGCGCCAGGCTGCGGCAAGGTCCTCGACGCTGACCTCGGGCATGCGATCGACCATCGTTTGCTCGATCCAGACCTCCACGCGACCGTAGTCGCGCCCGAGTTGTGGTATCGCGTCGATTTTCTGCGCCGCAGCCTTCATCCGCTCATATTCCAGGAGCCGTCGAACCAGCTCGGCCCGAGGGTCGGTCTCATCCTCGATGGCCTTCGGTCTTGGCAGCAGCATCCTCGATTTGATTTCCATCAGCATGGCCGCCATCACCAGATACTCGGCGGCCAGCTCGAGATTCTTGTGGCGCATCACCTCCACATACTCCATGTACTGTTCGGTCAGCTTGGCCATTGGTATGTCGAGCACATCGACATTTGCCTTGCGGATCAGGTAGAGGAGCAGGTCGAGCGGGCCCTCAAACGCGTCGAAGAAGACCTCCAGCGCATCGGGGGGAATGTACAGATCCAGCGGCAGCTCGGTGAGGAGTTCCCCGCGCACGCGGATGGCGTGGGGTGCTGGCACTGCCAGTTCGACCGGCGTCGGGATCACTCCCTGGACAGGGTCGGTGCTCATGAATACCCCAGCCCCATGGCTTCGCGAACCTCGCGCATGGTTTCCTGGGCCAGTTTTTGCGCCTTTTCGCAGCCGTCGGTGACGATGTTCTTGACCAGCGTGGGATCATCCAGAAACTTCTGGGCGCGCTCGCGCATGGGCGCAAGCTCCGCCAATACCGAGTCGATCACCGGTTGCTTGCACTCCAGGCATCCGATTCCTGCGGAACGACAGCCCGCGTCCGCCCATTGCCTGGTCTTCTCGTCCGAATACACGACGTGAAATTGCCACACCGGGCAGTTGGCCGGGTTTCCGGGATCATTGCGCTTCACCCTGGCAGGGTCCGTCGGCATGGTCCGGATTTTCTTCTTGATCACTTCCGGGTCATCCCGCAACGCCACCGTGTTGTTGTAGGACTTGGACATCTTTTGTCCATCAAGGCCGGGCAGCTTGGATGCTTCGGTCAGCAGAACGTCGGGCTCCACCAGAATCATGCGCCCGCCGCCTTCGAGGTACCCATACAGGCGTTCCTTGTCTCCGACAGAAAGGTTTTGCTGTTCCTCGAGCAGCGCACGTGCTGCATCCAACGCCTCCGCGTCCCCCTGCTCCTGGAAACGCGTGCGCAACTGCAGATACAACTTCGCCTTCTTGCTGCCCATGCGCTTGACCGCGGTCTTCGCCTTGTCCTCGAATCCAGGCTCGCGTCCATAGACGTGGTTGAAACGGCGCGCAATCTCGCGCATGAATTCGATATGCGGCACCTGGTCTTCGCCCACCGGAACGAATTTCGCACGGTAGATCAAAACGTCAGCTGCCTGCAGCAGCGGATATCCGAGGAAGCCATAGGTGGACAGGTCGCGGTCGGTCAGCTTTTCCTGCTGGTCCTTGTAGGTAGGCACGCGCTCGAGCCAGCCCAGTGGCGTGATCATCGACAGCAGCGTGTGCAATTCGGCATGTTCCGGCACCCGGGACTGGATGAACAGCACGGATTGGGCCGGATCCACGCCCGCGGCCAGCCAATCGATCACCATGTCCCAGACGCTCTGCTCGATCACCTCCGGCGTGTCGTAGTGCGTGGTCAGCGCATGCCAGTCGGCAACAAAGAAATAGCACGGGTACTCGGCCTGCAGGCGGACCCAGTTCTTGATGGCGCCGTGGAAGTGCCCGAGATGGAGCGCTCCGGTGGGTCGCATGCCTGAAACAATTCGTTCTTGATACATGATCCGCCTTGAGCGGCCTGCACGGCCGACGATGCTCCTAGAGCTGGAAAATCAACTCGATCACCTGGATCGAACCCTGAACCATTGGGGACAGGATCATTCCAAGCACATTGGTAAATAACAACACGAGCAAAATCGGGAACCCAAGCGGCTCCAACTTTGCATAGCTTAGCGCAAGCGGATGGGGCAGCAAGGATACGACAATGCGCCCGCCATCCAACGGCAGGATCGGCAGCAAGTTCAACACCATGAGCACCACGTTCACCGTGATTCCTGCCTCCGCCATGAGGCTCAACGGCAGAGTGAACATGTTGGGAGGCATCAACATTGCCCCCTTGAGCAGCACCGCCCAAAGGATTGCCATGAACAGGTTCGCAACCGGGCCTGCAGCGGCGACCCAAAGCATGTCCCGTTTCGGATTGTTGAGCGCGCCAAAATTCAGCGGCACGGGCTTGGCCCAGCCAAACAGGATGCCGGAGCCCGCTGCCAGCTTGCTCATGACGAGAATCACCAGCGGCACAATGATGGTGCCGACCAAGTCGATGTGCCGCAAGGGGTTCAGGCTGATGCGCCCGAGGCGCCAGGCCGTCGTGTCGCCGAAATGCCTTGCCACATAACCATGCGCGGCTTCATGCAGGGTGATCGCGAAGATCACCGGCAGCGCGTAGATGGCGATTGTCTGGACGAGATTCAATTCCATGACCGCCACAGCGCGGCCCTAGTGGCTTGTGAAGCGGTGTATTCTAGCAGAGCACCCTCCCCCGGAGCCGTCGGCGCCTGCTTCAAGGCCACATGTTCCATGGCACGTGCCTTACGCTGCGTGGCGCCCCGCCTCAGCGCGCACGCTAGGAAAAAAACATTCCCGACTCGATCCGTCCGGCGCCTTGTCTCAATACCACCGCCTGGTCGCCGGTGAGGTCGATCACCGTGGTGGGTTCGATCCCGCACGCGCCCGCATCCAGCACCAGCGCCAGTTCGTGCTCCAGTGCTTCACGCAACAGCTGTGCATCGCTCACTGCGTCGGTCTCGCCACGAAGGATCGCCGTGGCCGACAGCAACGGCTCGCCCAGTTCTGCCAGCAGCGCCTGCACCACCGGGTGCCCCGGGATTCTTACGCCAATGGTCTTGCGCTTCGGATTGAGGGTGCGGCGCGGCACCTCTTTCGTCGCCTCGAGGATGAAGGTAAAGCTTCCCGGAGCATGCTGCTTCAGGAAGCGATAGCGCACCGTGTCAACCTTCGCGAACACCGCCACCTGCGCGAGGTCGCTGCAGACCAGCGTCAGGTGATGCTTCTCGTCCACGCCGCGAATGCGGCGCAAACGGTCTGCCGAATCCTTGTCGGCAAGATGGCAACCCAGCGCATACGAGGAATCCGTGGGATACCCGATGACTCCCCCCTTGCGAATGATCTGCGCCGCCTGTGCAATCAGGCGATGCTGGGGATGCGTCGGGTGAACGGAAAAGAATTGCGCCATGTCAGTTCATGCCAAGACGGTTGCGCTGTGTGGAGGGTGCGGGATCCGGTCGGCTGCCTTCTCCATCAAAACATTCCAAACCGGCTCGATGCCCGCCGGCAGTGCCATCACCTTCCCAAGGTCCACCTTGCTCTCTCCCGGGCCATGGAAATCCGAGCCACGCGAACCGAGAAATCCGAACTGCCTGGCACACACCGCGAAATCCCCATTCTGGTCCGGTGTGTGCGCACCCGAAATCACTTCAATGCCGGCGCCGCCGAGATCCTTGAACGTACCCAGGAATTCGCGCATCTCCGTCTCTGTCAGCGCATAGCGCCCGGGGTGTGCGACCACCGCCTGCCCGCCGCTATCGCGAATCCAGTTGACGGCATCCTCGAGGCGCGCCCACTGGTGCTCGACGTAACCGGGCTTGCCCTCGACGAGGTATCTCTGAAAAACGTTCTTGACGTCATTGGCGTGCCCGGCCTGCACCAGGAAGCGTGCGAAATGCGTGCGGCTCAATAGCGACGGATTGCCGGCATAGGCCATGGCGCCTTCAAGCGCGCCTTCGATCCCTGCTTTGGCCAGCGATTCGCCCATTGCGCGCGCGCGGCTGGCGCGAGAGTCGCGGATGCCTTGCAGGCCCGCCACCAGGCCGGCATTCTGCGGGTCGATGCCCAAGCCCAACACATGAATGCCGCTCCCCCCCCAGCACGCCGAGATCTCGACCCCATCAACAAAGCCGATGCCGCGCGACTCCGCGGCCACGCGCATGGCCGCAAGCGCGGACACCCCGTCATGGTCAGTCAATGCGAGGAGATCGATGCCGCGATTGCGGGCGCGTTCAGCCAGCTCATCGGGCTTGAGCAGGCCATCGGACGCCGTCGAGTGGCAGTGCAGGTCTGCATTCACAAGGCGAATTTTATCACGCGCCCCCTGGGACACCGCTTATGCGCAGCCTGCACAGGCTCACCATATCGTCCTGCTGCGAGCCAATCAGTCGCCGGAAGTTGCGGTGCTAAGATCGACGCAAAGGAGCCCCCATGCCCATCTTCTCGCTCGGCGAGCGTAGCCTCACCCATGACACAGATGATTACTTCATCGCCCCCACCGCCACGCTGGTGGGTTCGGTGCACATGGGCCATGCCTCGAACATCTGGTTCAACTGCACGCTGCGCGCCGACGGCGAGCGCATCGTGCTGGGCGAGCGCTGCAACATCCAGGACGCCTCCGTGCTGCACGCGGACGAAAGCGAACCCATCCTGCTCGGGCGCGACGTCAGCATCGGCCACAAGGTGATGCTGCACGGCTGCCGGATCGGCGAGGGCACCCTCATCGGCATGAACGCCGTGCTGCTCAACGGCTGCTCGGTGGGCGCCGGCAGCATCGTCGCCGCGCACTCGCTCGTGCCCGAGGGCCGGCACATCCCCGACGGGGTGCTCGCCATGGGCGCACCGGCCAAGGTGATACGCACGCTCAGCGACGACGAAAAAGCCCGCGTCGGCCGAATCGCCGCCAACTATGCCGCCCGCGCTCAAATGTTTCACCAGGAACTCAGGCTGGATCGCCCCTGACGGGCCATAATTCTTCGAAAATGGTTTTCTAAGATATCCGATAGTCGGATATCTACGGGGAGTTCGTATCACAGTACTTGTATAATGGCGCCCTCCCCCCGCCCATGAAAGGAACGCCATGGAGACGCCCGCCACTCCACCCGCTGGCTCGGAGACGGATCGCCTGAAGCTGCGCCGCGACCTCGCCACGGCCATCGCCGCACGGATTCGCCGCCAGGCGCTGACGCAGGCCAAGGCCGCAGCCCTGCTCGGCGTCTCGCAGCCGCGGCTCAATGCGCTAGTGAACGGCCGGGTCGAGCTCTTCAGCCTGGATTCGCTGGTGGACCTGGCGCAGCGCAGCGGGCTGAATGTTGCCATCCGGGTCACCAGGCCGTACGCCCACACCGCACGTTGATCCCCCTATCGAGAACTGCAATTCGTAACTAGCCGAGGTGGAGCAATCCTTCCTGGATGCCTGCGAATGGGCGTAGTTGGCCATAAAGACTGTGCAGCTCGCTGGCGACTGCACCGGCCAGTGCAGGTGATGTCATTGCTAATTCAGCGCCAAACCCGGGTGAACCATGTACATATCCCCGGGATATGTCGGCCCCCAGCTCCGGGAGTCCAGCAGCTGAAAGATGAAAGTTGATCAGCGCATTGGTGTATGACCAATGATCCAGCATTGTCGCGGGGTCGCTCCCGGAATCATCGTGGCTCCCAGTTTCAATTCCCGCGCTGCTCGGCACGGCACTTTCACTTGACCCACTGTTGGCCAATGGATCGAACCGCTGCGCGGCGTCCAGCATGGCCTGCAAGCTGACGATCTCATCCGCGCCGGCGCTGACCGGGGAACCTGAATACCATTCCGCAAGCCGTGTAGTGTCGAGTTCCGCAGGGCTCCTGACCAGCAGCGCCTCATAGCTCTCCACTGGCGACGCGGCATGGTGCTCACCGGACACAGCCAACGGGAGCGACGCTCCTGCTAGTCCATCCGAAGATTGATCAGGACTTTCAACCGATTGCGTCGACTCGGCGCGTGGCGAGCTGTTTTCGCTCACCTCACCCTGAACGTCCGGCAACGGCCCGGTCCCATCCACAATCCCGCCAGCATCGATGCTCGCGGTATCTGCCGAGTTGGGCCCGGGCATGGTTTGAAGCGGAGGGGTGACCTCCACTTCGAATGAAGGCATGGTCACGCCAGCTTCGACCGCAGCAACGTCGATGGGCGGCGCGTCAACATTCACGTTAGTTCCGGATCCCGGGCTCGCATTCTCTTGCGCCTGATGCGCTTCGCCATATTCTGATGTCGGAACTTGATCGTCCGTTGACGCGTCCGGCAAAGGAACCGGGTTATCCGCCTCCGGCGCAGCTTCGAATGGAACTTCGATGCCGTCAATGGCGATGGAGCCATCCTGATCGGCATTGCTTCCGCCGGCGGTGATCGTTGCGTCCGAGGGGTTTTCATCGGCGATCGATTGCACAATGTCATCGCCCAGACTTTCGAATGCAGGTGGCGACGCTTCGGCGGCGTCGGCTGGGTCAACGGGTTCCATCGTCTCCATTGGCGAATCGCCTGGCGTGGATGTTTCCGATCCCTGACCAGGAATCGGCAACTCACCCTGTGCATCCGACGAGCCGCTGGCATCGCTGATTTCGACCGGTGGCAGTTCAATCACAATCTGTTGCGTTCCGCCATCCGATGCGTTTTCCTCCGGCGTGCCGGGCGCCGCATCAGGACCGGCGCCTGCAATGGACTCATCAGGTCCATGCGCAATCACGCTTGTCTCCGGTTCCTGACCGGTGTTCACGGGAACCGGATCCTCCGGATCATTCACCGTGATCAGTTCCTCATCGTTCGATTCTGTGACTGGCACAGGAATGGGGGTGTCCGCTGCGGCATCGATTTCGGCGGCACCATTCGCCCCATCTGCCACTGTGGGGGAGCCTTGGTCGGCAACGTATTCTGCAGCATCGCCGATCTCGTCGGACGAACCCTCATCGGCGCTCGACTGTCCGTCATCAGGCTCGCTCGCCGCTTCCGGTGGCAATACGTCAACGTCAGGAGCAGGGTCGTCTGACTCCGCTACAGCATCGGTCGGCAACTCGTCCGTTGTAGATTCACCTGCTCCCTGTCCGGTGGGCATCGAACCGCCCTGCGGCTCCGAAGCATCTGCAGCCCCGCTGTCCTCATTCGCTACAGGAGCCGTCACGAATGGTTGCGGCGAAACGCCAAATGCGGCTGATTCCAGGGTTTCCGCAACTTTCTGTGCACTGACGTCGGCGAGCGAGCCCTGCATGGCGTAAGCATGCGCGATGGCACCGCCTATCGCGCTGTCCGTGCCGCTTGAAATCAGGAAACCGTCCCAGCCCGCCTCTGGAGCCCACTCCCCGGCATCGGGATTTTCCATGGCCTGAGCAAAAAACAACGACAGCGGCGTCATCAGATCGTATAGCGCGATGCCATCTGGTGATACGAACTGCAGATGAACATCCGGCGGTGTCACGGGCGGCGCCTCACCCGGGCTGAACACAAGAGTCAGCTGGTCCGTTTCGCCCAAGCCCAGCGCAATGCCCGTTGCAGACAGCGAAAACCGGATGTCATCCGGACGGATACCGGCCCCCAGGCTGATCGTTCCCGACCATAAGATGAGCGTGTCGACGCCATCCCCCCGATTGAACGCCACAACCATCGAAGGTTGTGCGGCACTCAATTGATCGTCGCCTTTTCCACCCACCAGAAAGCCGCCGGCATTGCTCCTCAACGTGAGGATGTCGCTACCCTCGCCGCCATCCATGAGCACATTCGAATGCCAGCCTGTCAGCTGGTCATTTCCTTCGCCCCCAATGGCAACGGGAGCCCATTGGGTCGCAAAGAGGAAATCATCTCCATCCGTTGAAGCGGGAGCACCCGGCGTTGCCTCGAAAAGGCTCGAGATGTTGGCGGACGTCCAGACCACCGCATTCTCGAATTCGATCGACTCCAAGTCGTACTGGGGCCCGGAAAACCATTCGCCGATCGACGCGCTGGCACCAAGTGCGCTGTCGGTCAGGAAGAGATCATCGCCAGTGCGTTCCAGCGACACGTCATGCGCATTCCACAAAGGCAGTCGCAGTGTGTCACTGTCCCCGGCGGCACTTCCAGGCTGGTCGATGCGAAGATCATAGAAACCTTCGGCAACGATGAGGTCATTGCCGTTCCCGGGCGCGATCGACAGGTGCGCAGCCGAGGCGTTGATCGTGTCGTCTCCTGAACCGGCGTCTATATCGACCGTGTCCGAGCCAAACACCTCGATCCGGTCGTTGCCGATTCCACCGGAAACGGAAACCGCAAATGCCTGGACAAGAATCGCGTCGTTCCCTTCACCCCCGATGATCTCGACAGAGCCTGTTGACCCATGGGAGATCGATGTGATCGTGTCATCGCCGCTGCCGCCATCGACCAGGTTCACAGAGAACGCCAACTCCGGTGCATGGCCATCCCGAAAGAATGCATCCAGCGGAGGCAGGTCTCGCTGCTCGATGGTGTCGTCACCGGGGCCGCCGACAATGTAGTCGTTGCCGCCGAACACGTCGCTGATGGTGTCATTGCCTTCGCCACCATCGATATAGTCATCACCTGGGCGCCCGAACAGGTACGCATACTCGCCGAATGCGCGCTGCCCCGTGGGATTGAGCGGTTCAGGGGCGCGGTACATGTTCATTTCATAGTCACCGACGAGCGTGTCATCGCCGGCACCGCCGGCAAGAACATCCGAACCGTTGCCTCCGACGATGAGGTCATTGCCGGCGCCACCCTCTATGGCATCGTCGTAATGCGTTTCAACGTCCGAGCTTGAAGTCAGTCCCAGTGCGTAGTCGAGAAGCTGCCCGGGCGTGGGGAAATGGCGGGAATCGGGACCCCAATTCGCACGAATGTCGTACGAATTCGGATCTAGAAAAAACGACAGATCAACGCTGCCATGAAACGCCGGGGACAGCACATTGTCGAATTCGAACGCGTAGATGCTTTCGAAGTCGCCAAACAGCTGGTCATCGAACCTGCTGCCGACGATGACATCCTGACCGGCGCCGCCGTACAGGAAATCACCCGAAGGCGGAGAGCCCGTGTCCGGCGGAAGCGTCGCCCCCAAAGCCTCGCCGAACAATGCATCGTCGCCGGGACCACCCGACGCCCTGTCACCGCCGATCGGAATACTTCCGAGAAAAGTGTCGTCACCGCCTTTGCCAAAGAAGTAGCCCGGGCTTGCGCCCTCCACCTGTGGCTCGCCCGTGACAGCGCTCGCGGCACGGTATTCGTCGTTGAAATCACTTCCCAGGAAAAGCGCCTGGTTCGGATAGCCGTTGCCGGGGTAGCCGGCCCCCAGTTCGGCGTACGGGTAGTCGCTTCCGAAATAGTGATACGCATACGCATCCGAGCCGCCGGGTTCGACATCGACATCCAGCGTGATGCCAAGGTCGCCGTTTCGGAAGTCCCGGACCTCCAGCACATCGTTGATAACCAGCGTGCCGCCTGACACGAGGTCGCCAACAACCGAATACGAGAAAACGCCATCGGCGCTCACAAAGCGGTTACCGTTGGCCCTGTGACCTCCAGTCAGCGCCTGATTGTCGAACAGGATGCTTCCCTGGCCATCGCAATCCAGAATGGTGTCGAAGCCACCCTGAGCATTGGCTGAACTGTAGACATAGATATCCGACCCTGGGCCGCCCTCCAGGTGATCGTTGCCCGAACCGCCCGCCAGCGAATCGCCTCCGGCACCGCCGTAAAGACGATCGTCATAGGTGCTTCCGTTGATGACGTCGGACTGATCGCCGCCAAACGTGATGCGGATCGGGTCGATCTGCTGCAGGGGATTGCCGCCTTGTACACGAAGGGTGTAGTCCTGACCGCTTCCGTTCTTCAGGGTCAGGTCTGTGTAGAGGTAGCTTTGCGCACCGAAGTCCTGTCGCAAGATGGCGACATCGTCCCCGCTGTCGATCGTATTCTTTTGTAGCTTTCAGGCGAGGAAATTCGCGCGGTCCCGCATCCACGCGTCGGTGAGCGTCCCGCCGTGAGAGTCTTCAGCGTAAAGGTCCAGGCTCCCCGCGATGTTGTGCATCGAATAAGCTGTGGCGCCACCCACGAGGATGTACGGATTCAGCTCCCTCAGCGCATAGCGGTATGACAGCCCTTCCGCATCATCCTGCATCGCGTTCTGAACCATTCCAGCTACGCTCGGGATCAATCTCAATTCGAAGGCACCCTGGGTGCCGCCATCGGTCACCGCTGCATCCAGCCCCTGCCGGTTCGAATGGAACGCATCGCGATCGCCGTCAGGCGTCGCCACAATATCCGTGCCAACGATGAGTCGGCGCAGTGAATCGAGCGTCGATTCCAGTGTTTTGCTGTTGACGGGGCTGGCTGCCTTGAAGACGCTCCCAATCTGCTCAATGGTGGCCGCTGGCGCGAGACGGAAGAGTGTCGCGTAAATCGACGTGCTGTCCGTGAGCGGCTGCATACTGTGATTCAGCGCAGCGGGAACATTCGGGAGCAATGCCGTGTCGAGCTGATTCTCGATGCCGATAGGGATCGGTTGGCCCCAGGCAACCCCCAGTCCGGCGATGGGAGATATCCCCGCATCGCTTCGGATATTGGAAATGCGTGACAGATCGAGCGTGGGCTGGCTGGCCAGGCCCAACAGCGATTTCAATCCTGAAGTCAGTGTTGCCGCCACGCCACCGACACCGGGGGCATTGTAAAGATACGCGTGAGAAACATTGTTGGGAAAATCGACAGTCAGCGCACCGGCCAGAAACCCACCCAGGGAGTGGCCAGTTACGGTGAACGACGGCGACAGCGTTCCGTCTGTAATCCAGGCCACTACCTTGGCTTTCAGGTTGCGGTACTGGAGCTGCAGGTTCGTACTTCCGAGCAGTGCAATGTCTATTGCATCGGTAAGAAAATCTGCGGGGCTTTCGGTACCGCGTATAGCCAAATATTTCTTACCGCTGGCATTGGAAAAGACGGCTGCTTGCAAACCGCTCTCAGGAGAATTATAGAAATCAACAACAGCATAGGTCTCGGCGAATCGTTGGGCTTGCGAAGATGACAACCCTCGGCCCTCATCAATAAGCGCCCGGAGTTCTGGTGTGCCTCGACGCAAATTGGAATAGGATGCCAATGTAAGATCTGCGTGCTTTGCGAATTCGCTTGGCGTTTCCAAATTTCGCTCTCTCAATTAGTTTTGAGGAACATTGACGCCAACAGCGCGTTAATACCCGCACTGTCATAAGAAGGACATGCAAAACTGGACTCATGCCATGGTCCCGGAAAATCACCCCCACCGCGACCATATATGACTGTCTTCCCAAGAAGCTTCTTGTCCATGCGCCTGATTACCTCATATGTGGAGCGGGACATCTCCGGGTTACCTCGGCGGTAGTAAGTAATTTCTTGTTTGAAGAAGTAATCAGGCCCAAGAGCAGACTCCCCCATCGTCGGCCGATAGAAATTGATTTGGCCCCATTGGTTAAATCTCTCTGCGGACAATGTGACGGTCTCAAAGATCTTTACCCCACCATCTTTCGCGCAAAGCTCCCTTACCTGATGGTCCAGATACGCCTTGCGTCCCTCAAAAAACGCAATCAGCCCAACGACAACCAACAACAGAGAAACCCCCATTGTTCGAGACAGTCCGGCGCCCCTCATGCGACCGGGAGAGGAGAATGTTCTGGAACTGTGATCAATGGAAATGCGCATGTAGGTGCTCGTTGATCGTGCCAATTCGTTGGCGTTCATCGGCTCCATCACAAGGTAGGCAGTCGGCAGCGGATTCGGCACCGCTTCGGCTCCCGACCCGGCGGAATTAGCCTACGCCATCCGGAATTCGGGCGCAAAAATTACTGCAGTCGAGTCATTTGCTCTGGTAGGGTTTTCTCAACATGTGCTGCAGCGAGGGACAGGAACTGCACTCTCGCCATTCGGCATGGCGCCAATCACCGCCAGCCTGCGCCAAGCCCCATTCGCGCGGCATGCACGCCTAGCGAACGAGCCCGTCATCATCCAGTAGCGAATTGCCTACTGCGACGACGCACTGCGCACCTCCGGTTCACGGACGAGAATTCCGATCACCACCGCCAGCATCAACATCACGCCCCCGATCACCGCAAACCCAACCGTGAACGACGTCGCCGCCAGCACCGCCGCCGTCACCGGCCCGCACACGAAGGCGAGCGCCTGTGCGCTGCTCGCGAGGCCAAAAGCCGTGCCGCGTCGCGACTTGTCCGAGTGCAGCGCAATCAGCGTGTTCGTTGGGGGGAACATGGCGGCGTTGAGCAGGCCGCCGAGCGTGAGCGCAATCACGAACAAGGGCACCGTGTCGCTAACCGCAAGCCCGAGGTAAGCAAGGCCCGTCAACGCAGAGGCCCCCGCCAGCAGCGCGCGCAGGCCCAGCCTGCGCATGGCCCCCGCGGACACCATCAGAACGCCCAGGCAGCTCGCCACACCCACCAGCGAGAATGCGATGCCCGTGGAAGTAATAGCCGCCGCCACATCGAGCTTGTGCAGCGCCACCGAGGTCGAGAGCGCCCGGAAGTTGTTCAGGCTGAAGATGATGAAGTAGATGAACATCGCCAGCGCCAGCTGCAGGCTGATGCGGAAGGCGACGGTGCGCCCCGTCGAGCCGCCCTGCTCCTGCGTCTTCGGCTCTGGCACGTCGCCAATCGAATCGGCGGGCACCATGCGATGCACGAGGTACGTCACGATGACCATGCAAATGCCGGAAATGACGGTCGCCCAGCGAAACCCGATCGCGACGTTCAGCAGCGCGCCGAACGCCGGCCCGATGGCCATGCCGATGTACTGCGCCCCGGAGACCATGTTCACCGCCGTGCGCACACGCGACTCCGGCACGCTGACGCTGGCCAGCGCAATTGCCGCGGGATTGAATCCCGAGAACATGCCGTGCATGAAGAGCAGCACCATCAACTGCCAGGGATGCTGGAGCATGCCCAACAGACCTGTGATGATGGCCACCGAAATCAGGGCGCGAATGAACATCTTCTTGCGCCCGAGGCGATCCGATAGGCTGCCCCACAGAGGCCCGCCAATGAGCCGCCCGACACCCTGCGTCACCACTGCGGCGGCCACCCAGAAGGCTGCGTCGGCTTCGCTGCCGGCGCCGATCTCGATCAGGAACAGCGGCAGGAACGGGTACCAGAAGTACACCGCCGTGGTGCCGGTCGCGGTGGCGAGCGTGATGATCGCCGGTATGCGATTGCGCTCGAATGCCGCCCATTGCATGGCGGGCGTCCTATTCTTCGAAGCGACGGTGGGCTATTCCGCCATAGCGAAAGCAGGGAACGGTGGGGCGCTCGACGAGGGCCCCGACGCGGGTGATCTCGTCCACGTGCGCGAGGATTCTGCGCGTGATGTTGGGCATGTCGAGCGACTGGCCCTCGGTGACGGGCACGTACTGCAGATTGAGGAGTTCGCCGTTGCCGCCCATGTCGCCTTGCACGTGCGCAGCGTCGATCATGAAGAAGCGCACGTTGAACCGCACCGGCCGCCCGACAGGCGTGACGGCCCTCGCCACATAGGCGATGCGGGTGAAGTCCGGCGCCATACCGGTGGCGAAGAAGGGTTGCCAGTGCTCGTGCACCGGCTTGTGGGGCTCGGGGTCCGGCGCGCCGATGATGAGCCCGGTTTCCTCGAAGGTCTCGCGCACCACGGCCGCAATCAGCGCGCGCGCGCGGCCCGGCGTGGCGCGCCGGGTCAGCAGGTCCATCACGGTCGGCGGCACGGGGGTGGCGGCGCGCACGCGGCTGTCGTGCCGGTCCACCTTGCCGCCGGGAAACACGTAGCGCTGCGGATGCACGGAGTGCCGCTGGTGGCGCTCGCCCATCAGCACTTCCACGCGACCCGCGCGGCGGCGGGTGATGATCAGCGTCGCCGCGTCGCGGGGGCGCGGCGCGCGTGACGGCGCGTCCGAGGGCTTGCCGGCAGACGACGTGCTCCCGTCCGCCGCACCGCCTGAAGGTCCTCCCGAGGCAGCGCCCTGCAAGGCGTTACTGGAAGCCAAGCAGCTTGGCGAACTGGTCCGCGCGTGCGGCCCCCGTGGGGCTTGGCGGCGCGTACTGCGACGGCAGGCCGCCCGAGTCGTAGATGGTTGCAGCGCCGGTGTCCGAGTTCAGCACCTTGTTGCCCTCGGGCGTGATCAGGTAATTCACGAACAGGCGGGCGGCGTTGTAGTGCTTGGCCTTCGCGCGTGCCGTCAGCACCAGCGTCGCCTCGATGCCCGTGGTCTGGTCGAGTTTGGCAATCTCCAGCGGCGCGCCCTTCTCCTTCGGGCCCATCAGCTGCGGCACCAGCACCGGCACCATGATGCTGCCCTCGCCCGCCCCCAGCGCCTGGATGCTCTGCGCCCCGCCCGGGTACAGTCGCGGGTTCTGCGCACGGAACTTGGTGAAGAACTCCTCGCCCTTGGTCTCCAGCACCAGCGCCCAGAATTCGGCGATGGTCGTGCCTACGCGGGGGTCGGAGACCTGGATCTGGCCCTTCCACTTGGGATTCAGCACGTCGTTCAGGTCCTTGGGGGCTTCGGCTGCCTTCACCTTCTGCGTGTTGTAGCCGATCTGCCAGGGCGCTACCTGCACGATCACCGTCTCGCCCTTGTTGAACTTGGCCGGCACCTGACCCGACCGAATGGCGGGAATATTCGCCTGCGCCAGGGATTCCACCCAACCCTTCTTGATGCCGTCGCCGGTGTAGGCCTGGTAAGGGCCTGCGACGATCACGAAGTCGGCGGCGATATTGCCCGACTCGGCCTCGGCAAAATAGCGCTGGGCGAGCGGCCCGGTGGACAGGCGAAGGAACGAGTACTTGATGCCGTACTTGGCCGTGAAAGCGTCACCGACACGCTTTGCAACGCTGTCCACGAGGGCGATGTAGAACACCACTTCGCCCTCGGCTTTGGCCGCCTTGATAAGTGCGTCGAGCTCGGCCTGCAGGGCCGCAGCACTGGGTGCTGCCGGCGCAGCAGACTTCGCAGCAGCCTGCGCGAGTTGAATGCCCACCGTATGCGTATGGCCAGGCACGCCTTCATGGGCCTGCGCCCCCCCGAGCGCGAACATTCCTGTCGCGATGCAGGCCGCGAGCGGCCGGAATATTTTCGAATTCATGGATTCACCCTTTTTGAAACAAGAATTGGGACTCGTTGGCCGACCGGCATTCGATGTGTGAATGTGAGACTACTGAAAGTACAGCTTCGCGGCGTTGTCGCAAATCATCATGCGCTTGTCCGCTTCCGGCACGCCGGCGAATGTCTCGTCGATGATCTTCTTCGAATCGGGCCAGGTCATGTCGGTGTGCGGGTAATCGGATGCCCACATCAGCGTCTCCACACCCATCATGTCGCGCAGGCGGATCCCGGCGCGATCATTCTGGAAGGTCGCGTAGCACTGCTTGCGAAACGTCTCGCTCGGCAATTCCGTGATGGGCGAACCCATGTAGGGGCGATGCACGTGGAACACGTGGTCCATGCGCTCGAGGAGCGATGGGATCCAGCCGATGCCGCCTTCGGCAAACACGACCTTCAGCTTCGGGTGGCGCATGAACACACCGCCGAAGATCATCAAGCCCACGTGCTCGCCCAGGGCAAGCGACACCATGGAAGCGCCCATCTCCTGCGTGCCGGGCAAGGCCATTGTTTCCTTGCTCATGCCGCGATAGAACGGCATGGTGTAGATGTGCACGGCCACCGAGACCCCCAGTGCCTCGGCCTCCGCCCAGAACGGCTCGGCCGACGGGTGGTGCAAGGACATGCCGCCATCTTTTTGCGACAGGAACACCGAGCGCAGGCCCAACTTGGCCGCCTGGCGCAACGCTTCGATCACGGCCTTGCCGTCGTGATCCTCGAGCATCGGCACCACGCCAATGCCGCCCAGCCTTGCGGGATTGAACTTGCAAAAGCCTGCCATCCACTCGTTGTACGCCTTGGCGCAGGCCAGCCGCACATCGGCGTTCGCGCAGCGCTCCAGATAGCGCATGATGCCCGGATAAAGAACCTCGGCATCAACCTGATCAATCTCCATGTCCTTGATGCGCGCCTCCGGATCGAAGGACCCGCGCGACATCTCGGCGTAAGTCACCGGCTTGTCCAGATACGCGGACTTCTTGCGCCCGGCCACGGCACTGCTCGATACCAGGCGCGGCACCGCCCCCGGCGCCATCAGCCAGGCATCGCCCTTGGGCGTGCTGATCACCTTGGGCGCCAGCTCCTGCAGCGCCTTGGGGACATCGCGGAACAACTCGGGCGGTTCGTTGATGTGCGAGTCTGCAGAAACAATGGAATAGCTTTGCATCGACTTTCTCCTCAGTGCCGTATGGACATGCCGGATAATTTCACCGTCGCGCCTTGCAGGTTGCGACAGCTCAGTGAATCGGGTGCTGCATGGGAGATGATTCTATCCCAAGCGTTGAACTCGGCATCGGGCAGGCGACCTGCACACGCAAGGAGGATGCGGCATACTCGGCCGCGCCTGCGCGACGATCTGTACGCCGTGATTGCGACGGTGTTTTGATTCGGAACACAACATTGGATGGAGGAGTTGCAACGGTGACAGCCCCTTTTTTGAAACTGTTCAGGCCTGCGGCGCTGTTGATTGCCGCAATGGCATTCAATTGTCAGGCGCAGTCCTATCCGAACCGCCCCATCACGATGATCTGGCCCTTCAATGCCGGCAATCCGAGTGGCGAGGCGATGCGCGTGCTGGGTGAAGAGGCCGGCAAAATCCTGGGCCGCCCCGTGCTCACCGAATTTCGCGGTGGCGCCGGCGCACGACTCGGCGTGCAGGCCGTTCTCAAAGCGCCCCCCGACGGTTACCTGGTTGGGCTGGCCATGGGAGGCACCTATACGCTGCTGCCGCTTGCCAGTGCCGGTTTCAAGATCGAGCCCGGCAGGGATTACACCCCGGTCATGCTGGTGACCGAAGCCTACAGCGCATTGACCGGGCACCCTTCTCTGCCGTTTCGTGACATCAAAGGTCTCGTAGCCCATGCCCGTGCCAATCCCGGCAAGCTGACTTACGGGTCGACAGGCGTCGGCAGCGATGTCCACGTGCAAATGGAGCGGATGATGGCCGAGATCGGCATCCAGATGACCCATATCCCGTACAAGGGAAGCGCCGCCGCCCTGCCCGATCGGCTGAGCGGCCGACTCGACTTCTACCTCTCCGGGCTGGACAACGCGCCCCTGGTCGCATCCGGACAGCTGATTGCGATCGCGACCACCGGCCCGCGTCGCGTGCCCACGTTCCCGAACACACCCACGCTCGACGAATCGGTGCCGGGCCTGGTGCTGAAGTTCTGGTCCGCGATGGCGGCGCCGCCCGGCACGCCTGCCGACGTGGTTGCAAAGCTCAACGCCGCATTCACCGAAGCCTTCAAGACGCCAGCAGTGATCAAAGCGATGGACACCGGCGGCTGGTTTATCACCCCAGCCGGACCGGACGCCATGGGTGCTCGGATCAAGTCCGAGCTGGAGGCGCTCGCGCCCCTGGTGCGCAGGCTCAATCTGAGCTTCGATTGAGGGATCTGAACTTTAGCCAGCGTTTTTCCTGGTCGCAGCAATGAGGTGATGACAATGAGCCACTGCGCAGTTGTCCTTGGAAAGGAGTCTTCCGTGTCGATCTTTCAACTTTGGGCAAGGTCATGCCTGCTGGCCTTCGCTGGAGCGATGGTCACGCTGACGGTTCCCTCCCTCGTGCATGCCCAGGGCGCGTACCCTGCCCGCACCGTCACCTTCATCTGGCCCTTTGCTGCCGGAAACCCGAGCGGAGAGGCGTTTCGCGTGTATGCGGAGGAAACCGGAAAGATACTCGGCCGGCCGATGATTACGGATTTTCGCGGCGGCGCCGGTGGCCGCCTCGGGCTGCAGGCGGTCATGGCGGCACCTCCCGATGGCTATCTCGTCGCCGCCGCCCTGGATGCGAGTTTCAGCGCCATTCCGCTCATGAGCGATTCCTTCAAGCCTGAGCTCGGCCGGGACTACTCGCCGGTGATTGCTCCGGTGGATTCGGCCCCGGTGTTGACCAGCCATCCGTCATTGCCGTTTCGCGATGTGCGCGGATTGATCGCCCACGTGAAAGCGAATCCCGGCAAGCTCAATTTCGGATCAGCCGGCGTCGGCTCGTGGACGCATTTGGCGCTGGAGGTGTTTCTGGATGCAGCCGGCGGCCTCAACATGGTCCACATCCCCTACAAGGGCGGCGCGTCGGCCATCGCCGATCGACTGTCCGGACGCGTCAGCCTGTACATCAGCGGCGCTGACGTGGCCTCGATGGTCAATTCAGGCCAATTGATCGGCCTTGCCGTCATTCACCCGAAACGCCTCGCGAGCCTGCCCAACATGCCGACGTTGGCCGAGGCCGGGCTTCCGCAGGCCAGCCTGCGGCAATGGATGGGCATCATTGCGCCGTCCGGCACCCCGCAGGAAGTTGTTGCCAGGCTGAACGTTGCCTTCAACGCGGCACTCAAGGTGCCTGCCGTCGTCAAAGCCATGGAAGCAGGCGGCTGGATCATCAACCCGGACACCAGTCCGGACGATTTCACCAGGTTGGTCCGAAGCGACATCGCCACCTGGTCGCCCATCGTGCGACGCACGGGACTCAAGATCGATTGACGGCCGGGCCCGTCGGTTGCTGCCACGCATCGCCTTGCGTGGCGGCTCCTCACACCGGGCTACTCGCGCCCCTTCACCACGCCCTTGGCCTTGAGCTCGGCGAGCTTGTCGGCGCCCAGCAGGTCACGCAGGACCGCGTCGGTGTGCTCGCCGTAAAGCGGCGGCTGCTGGCGCAGGCCGATGGCGCGCCGGTCGAGTTCCAGGGGAATGCCCGGGATCCGCGTCTGGCGCACTGATTCAGGCTCCTTCGCGCCGCGGTGCGGCTGGAAGTTCACGTCCAGCATGTGCCCGGCGTTGAGGTGGGGATCGTCGGTGAGGTCGGAGGGCCTGGATACATTGGCCCATCCGCAGGCGATGGCTTCGCAGCGGCGCGCAATCTCGTCGCGGGTGAGCGTGAGCATGCGGGCAGCGACGAGCGGCAGCATCCAGTCGCGATTCAAAGTCAGGTCGCTCAGGTTGGAGATGCGCGGGTCCTTGCCGAGGGTCAGCTCCGGCAGCTCGAAGGCCCCGACGAACCTTGCCCAGGCCTTTTCACTGGTGACCGACACGAACACGATCTTGCCGTCCTGCGTCTCGAAGGTGTCGTAGACAGGCCAGCTGTGCTCGCGATTGGGCATGGGCGGCATCTCGCGGCCTTCGCGTGCGTTGCCAGCCATGAAGGCGCCCATCATGAAGGTGACGCTCTCGAACAAGGCACTGCGAATCAGCTTGCCTCTGCCGGTGCGTTGGCGCTCGAACAATGCGGCGGTCACCGCGTACACGCCGAACAAGGCACCCGTCACATCGGTTACCGGTGCGCCCGCGCGCAACGGCCTGCCGACCGGGCCGGTCATGTAGGCAAGACCGCCCATGAACTGCACCACTTCATCCAGCGCCGCGCGGTTCTCATACGGCCCCGAGAGAAATCCCTTCAGCGTGAGATAGATCAGCCGTGGATTGATTGCATGCAGCTCGTCCCAGCCGCATCCGAGCCGATCCATGGTGCCGGGCGCAAAATTCTCGAGTAGTACGTCGCTGGTCTCGACCAGCTTGTGGATGGTGGCCTTGCCTTCGGGCGACTTGCAGTCGATGGCGATGCTGCGCTTGTTGCGGTTATAGGTGGCGAAGATGCCGGACATGAATCCGCGAAGGTCGCGGGTGGGGTCGCCGGTGGGCACCGGTTCCACCTTGATGACTTCCGCGCCCATGTCACCGAGCAACATGCCGGCGCACGGGCCCATCACGGTCTGGCTGAACTCCAGTACCCGGATGCCCTTGAGGGGAAGGTCTTCCACGTCGGTGATCGGCGTGGGCACTGCATTGGGTTTGTTCATTGGCGGCGATTGCGCAAGCCGCTCAGGCTTCCACCCTTCATGACGGCGCCTGGGAGATTCCGTCCGACAATCCGCTCGGCGAGCCGCGCCGCCTCGATCAGGCGCTCCAGGTCGACACCTGATTGAATCCCCATCTCCTCGCACATCATCACGAAATCCTCGGTACACAGGTTGCCCGCGGCCCCCTTGTGGCCTGCAAATGGACAGCCGCCCAATCCAGCGACTGAAGTGTCGAATTCATCGGCCCCCATCTCGAGGCCGGCATACGCATTGGCCATGGCCATCCCGCGCGTGTTGTGCAGGTGCAGTCCGATCCCCAGTTCCGGGAAACGCTCGCGCACGGCACCGATGACGCGCTTGACCGACTGCGGCGTGCCCCAGCTCATGGTGTCGGCAATGTTGACGCGCTTGAGCGTCTCGCCATGCGAGGCGGCGATGTCCCGGATGCGCCCGACCTGTTCGACGACTTTGCTGATCGGCACATCACCCTGGAAGTTGCAGCCGAAAGCTGAACCGATGCCGGCGGACTCGACCGGTACCCCGCATTCCTTGTAGGTCTCCAGCCAGCGGTGTTGTTCGTCGGCTTCCTTGTCCAGTGTCATGCCGGTATTGCGCGCGACGAAGGCTTCCGACGCATTGAGCGCCAGAAAGCCCTGTATGTCCACCTTGCCCGTGGCGATGGCTCGTCTCAGGCCGCGCTCATTAAGCCACAACGCTGTGTAGCGAACGCCCGGCTTGCGGCGTATTGCTGCGACGGTCTGCTCGGCATCGGCCATGACCGGCACGACCTTGGGGTTCACGAATGACGCGCACTCGACCGTCCCGAGGCCGCTCTCGGCCAGCGCCTCGATCAATTCCACCTTGCGTTCGGTGGCGATCATCGCAGGCTCCATCTGGAACCCCTCTCGGGGTCCCATTTCGATCACCCTGATCCGGGCGGGAATATCTCCCATGGAAGGTGAGGCCGCGATCAGCTCTTGAACCCGTACAGCCTTGCCGCGTTCTCGCTGATCATCTTGTGCTTTTCATTCGCAGGAACGCCGGCAAACGTCTTGTCGATGATCTTCTTCGAGTCCGGCCACGTGGTGTCGGTGTGCGGATAGTCGGAGGCCCACATCAGCGTCTCCACACCCATCATGTCGCGCAACCGGATGCCGGCGACGTCTTCCTGGAAGGTCGCGTAGCACTGCTTGCGCCAGGTTTCACTCGGCAGCTCGGTGATCGTCGAGCCGAGGTAGGGCTTGTGCACGCGGAACACGTGGTCGGCGCGCTCGAGGAAGGCCGGGACCCAGCCAATGCCGCCTTCGGCGAAAACGATCTTCAGCTTGGGGTGGCGCATGAATACGCCTCCGAACATCATCAGGCCGACATGCTCGCTCATGCACAGGGTGACTGTGGTGATGCCCATTTCCTTGGTGCCCATCAGCGCTAATTGCTCGGGTTTCAGTCCGCGCAGGAACGGCGTGGTGTGGATGTGGATGCTGACCGGCATGTTCAATTCCTCGGCTGCCGTCCAGAACGGCTCCGTGCTGGGGTGGTTCAGCGGCACCCCGCCGTCGCGCTGCGACAGGAACACGGAACGGATGCCCTTCTTGGCCGCGAACTTGATGGCTTCGACCGCGTTCTTTCCGCCGTTGTCGTCGAGCATGGGCACCACGCCGATGCCGGCCAGTCGCGCGGGGTTGAACTTGCAGAAATCTGCCATCCATTCGTTGTAGGCGTGTGCACAGGCCAGCCGAATTTCGTCGTTGGCACAACGCTCCAGGTAACGCATGATGCCCGGGTACATGACGTCGGCGTCGAGGTGGTCGATGTCCATGTCCTTGAGGCGCGCCGCGGGATCGAACGAACCCTTGCACATGTTGGCGTAGGTCACCGGCTCCTTGAGGTACTCCTCCTTCTTGCGGCCGGCCACGGCGCTGGTCGAGACGAAACGAGGCTCGGCGCCGGGCGCCATGATCCAGGCATCGCCCTTTTCATAGCTCACCACCTTTGGCGCCAGTTCCTTGAGCGCCTTGGGCACGTTCATGAACAGGTCCGGCGGTTCGTTGATGTGCGAGTCGGCTGATACGATGTCGTAGTTTTGCATGGTAGTCACCCTTTCAAGATGTTATCAATAATTAAAATTGCTGCAATTCTGTCGGACATTGGCCGAGCGATTGTAATCACGCCTGGGCGGTCCGTCTGGCCCCTTACTTGAACAACTTGTTCCACTTTTCGCGGTAACCCTTGACCACTTCCGGCGGGTAGGCATTGACGTCCCAGGGCACGATGGCGTTGAAGTCGAGCGAGCGCGGAACGCCGCTGCGCGGGCTCGCCGTTTCACTCTGGCCCACCCAGACCGCCTGTCCCTCCGCCGACATCAACCAGTCCACCAGCACCAGGGCCGCGTTCGGCCGCCGAGCCCATTTGAATGCTACTACGGCGTGCGTGCTCCCGAATGCCGGATTCGGCATCACCATCTCCACCGGCGCTCCCTGCTTGATGAGCCCTGCCGTGGCGGTCGGAATCCCAAAGGCACTGACCGCGAGTTCGCCGGAAGCGACGGCCTGCCCCAGCGGCACCGACCCATTGTAGAGCTTGGGATTCTGCGCCCGAAGCCGCGTCAGGTAATCCGCGCCCTGGGTCTTTTCCAGCCAGTCGTACCAGGCAACCAGGAGCGTGGCGGCAATCTCCGAGGTGCCGATCTTTCCCTTGTACTCCGGGCGCAGCATGTCGGCATAGGTCTTGGGAGGCGTCGAGACGAGGTTCTTGTTGTACAGCATCACCGCAGGTTCACGTGCCAGCGTGACTACCGTGCCATCGAGCAGGTGCTGCGGCGGATAGCCGATGAGTCCCGGCCCGGCGGGCTTCAACGTCTGCCCTTTCTTCGACAACCCCACCATCCAGGCGATTTCGGTGGTTGCGTACAGATCGGCGCCATCCGCACCGCTGTCGCGTTCCTGCTCCACTTTTCCGAGCAGGGCCGCGCTCACGCCGCGCTGCGCCTCGAGCTCGATGTCCGGATACGCCTTCTTGAAGGCCGGGGCAATTCGATCAAGCACAGGCTGCGCGATGTAAAAAACGACCTTGCCCTCTTTCCTTGCGGCGGCGAGAACCTTGGTCCATTCAGCCGGTTGGTAGGCGGCACTGCCCTGCGCAAGCGCTGCGCCCGCCGCAATACAGAGCAATGCGCCTGACAGCAGCCGCCGCGCGTGACCCAAAAGCCGGGGCCGCATCCTACTTGCCTTTGCGTGCCGTCTTACGGGCCGCCGCCCCGCGCTTGGCTACCGGGCGCTTCACGCTCTTCTTCGCGGCGGCCTTTGCCGGCTTGCGCTTCTTTGCGGCCGCCTTGGCGCCAGCCTTGACCTGGCGCTTGCCGACAGGCTGGAAGAAATAGGCCCAGGTCGAGGGGTTCATGCTCGGGCTCTTGTAGACGTCCTTCAGACCCTCATTCATCAAGCTGAACGTTTTGGGCAGGTTGTTCGACTCGATTTCATAGGCCGCCATGTAGCCATAGTCCGGCCGGGTCGTGCGTCGCTGCTCATCGGTCAGCTTATAGCGTTGCGCCGCCACTATTCCCGGAACCTTGAGCACGTCAGGCAGGTGGATGCGGTTATACCAGTCGTTGAACTCCGCATCGGTGCCTGGGGCACAATTCGTCATCACAAACATCACGTATTTGGCCATCGTATCCTCCTCCATTCCCACATTGATTCGAGCCACGCAGCGAGGCCGCGCGGCGCCTGTCCCGGCATCAAAGCCGGATCGTTTCTCCACCATCGGTCATCAACAGCGCTCCGGTCACATGGTCGGACAAGGGCGACGCCAGGTAGCAGGCCAGCGGCCCGATTTCCTCTGGCTGACCTTGCCTTCCATCCGGGATCTTCGCCAAACGGTCATCACGCGCCTTGCCGGGCACGCGCAGGATTTCCGGGGTCAGGTCGGTAAGGAAGGTGCCTGCGCCGATGGCATTGACCTGGACGCCCTTGCTGGCCCATTCGACCGCGAGCCCGCGCGTGAACTGGATCAAGGCACCCTTCACCGTGCAGTACCCCACCAGGTTGGCCACGCCTTTGATGCCGGCAGTAGACGCCATGTTGATCACCTTGCCCGACTTCTGGGCGAACAAGTACGGCGATGCGGCCTTGCAGAGCGTGGCCGCGCTGTGCACGTTGATCGTGAAATGCCACAGCCAGTCGTCCAGCGGCAGCTCGTGGAACGGCTTGATCACCTGCCCGCCCGCATTGTTCACCACGATGTCCAGCCGCCCGAACGCCTTGACCGCCGCCTCGGGCACCTTCGCCAATGCCGACATGTCCGTTACATCGCAGGCGAAAGTCTTGATCCGGCCCGACGCATGCTTGGCCAGTTCATCGAGGTTTTTCGATGAGCGCGCAACGCCAAAGACATTGACGCCCTCATCGGCCAACGCCGTCGCGATCGCGCGCCCGAGGCCACGGCTGGCCCCGGTGACAATGGCCGTTTTACCCGCCAGTTTGAAGTCCAATGCGCCTCCGATCAGAGAAAGCGCGACGGATTGTCGATCAGCACCTTGCGCTTGGCCTCGGCACTGAGGCCAGGATGCTTGGCAATGGCTGCCAATCCCTGTGCGCTCTGCTCTGAGGCGATCGGGTGCGGCCAGTCGGAGATGACGACCACCGACTCCGGGTAAGCCGCATACACTTCGGGAATCATGGTGTCGTCGGTGAATGCAGCGACGAAGCACTGGCGGCGGAAATATTCGCTCGGCTTCATCGACAGGGTGGCCGACCCGCTCTTGTTGCCGAAGATATTGGTGCCAACGCCGCAGGTCTGGTCCATCAATGCGAGCCAGCTGGGCACCCAATGAACATGCGCCTCGGCGTTGCCGACCTTCACGTTCGGGAAGCGCTCCAGCGTGCCGCCGAGGATGATGTCGGCGTAGGCGAACATGACTTCGACCACGTGCGTGGCAAGGTAGATCAGCGGCCAGGCCGTGGTGAAGCGGCCGATCGTGACCGCATTCTTCGGAGCGCCGATGGTGCTCTCGTGAAACACCAGTGTCATGCCCAGGTCGTTGGCGGCCTGCCAGAACGGATCCCGGCTCGGGTGGTGCCATGGGATGTCGCCGGGCGGCGTGGGGTTCATGTAGATGATCTTCTGCCCGGTCTCCTTGTGCACGCGATGCAGTTCCTTCGCCGCCAGTTCCGGATGATTGACGGGGACCAGGATGGCGCCATTCAGGCGCCGGCGGTCGGCCTTGCAGAAGTCGGCCATGTAACGGTTGTAGGCCTGGGTCTGCGCAATTGCCAATTCCGGATCGCCAACGGCAGTGGAGAAGCCGACCATGCCCAGGGTGGGGAATACGATATGGACATCCGTATTGTCCGCATCCATCTTCTTCAGGCGGACCTGAGGGTCATTGCCGGAGCGGTCCATCTTCGACTGCGGCCCGTAGGTTCCGGCGAAGCCAGGATGCCCCGGAACCGTCGGGTACACATGCTCGGCCAATTGCAGCAGCAGTCGCCCGTCCTTGTCATTGAACCAGCGCGGGGCGCGGTCGCG
>CANJXQ010000002.1 GCA_947478805.1 Betaproteobacteria bacterium
CCCGAGGTGATGCGCACGTAACCGGTGCTGTCCGGGCGCTGCTTCCATGCGCCGCAGGTCATGCCGGGGTAGTCGTCCATGCGGCCGAAGAAGCCCGCCTTCATGCTGGCCGGGCCGAACAGCATGGTGAAGTCCGGTTCGTTGAGCGACGGGTCGGTCTTACCGTAGGCATGGCACACCGCGGGGCCGATGGACAGGATGCTCGGCATACCAAGCTTCCACTTGATCACTTGCAGCATCAGCGCGAAGCCGCGCGTGTAGTTGTTGATGCTGTCCGAATCGGGCGCGGCGCGGAAAGTGAAGCGCGGGCTGTAGTGATCGCGCAGGCCCTCGCCCACGGCGGGGCGATCGTGCAGCACGGCAATGCCATGCTGCGACAGGAGCGCTGCCGGCCCGATGCCCGACAGCTGCAGGATCTTGGGCGACTGGATGGGCCCGGCCGAGAGGATGACGCCGATCCGGGCGTTGATGGACTGCGTCTTGCCGTCACCATCGATGTAGTCGATGCCCACCGCCTTCCTGCCCTCGAAGCGGATGCGGCTCACCAGCGCTTCGGTGCGGATGTGTACGTTGCCCTTTTTCACCGCGGGATGCAGGAAAGCGGTTGCGGCGCTGAAGCGCCGGCCTTGGTGGATCACTGTCTGCACGCGGCCCGCGCCTTCCTGGCGCTCACCGTTGTGGTCCGGGTTGCGCGGGAAGCCGCGCGCCACGGCGCTGTCGATGAAGGCATCGCACAGGGTGTTGGGAAAGTTCGGCGTGGTCACCGGCAGCTCGCCGGCATTGCCGCGATAGCGCGCGTCGCCCGAGCCGCCGTGCTCGTCGATGCGCCGCTCGAAGCGCCTGAAGTACGGCAGGAGATCGGCGTAGCCCCATCCCGGGTTGCCGCGCGCAGCCCAGGTGTCGTAGTCGATGCGCTGGCCGCGCACATAGAGCATGCCGTTCACCGAGCTCGAACCACCCAAGGTGCGTCCCTGCGGAATCTCCAGCTGGCGGCCGTTGATGGTCTCGCAGGGCGCGGTCTTCAGCTGCCAGGTCACGGACGGGTCGAACAGCGTCTTCATGTAGCCGGCGGGCACATGCAGCCAGCGGTTGCTGTCCGCAGGGCCGGCTTCCAGCACGCACACGGTCCGCTTGCCGTCGGCACCGAGCCGGTTGGCGAGCAGCGATCCGGCCGAGCCGGCGCCGACGATGATGTGATCGAAAGTGTCCATGAATGATCCGTTCAGATTATTGTCAATTCCACAATTCAAAACGGTCTTCTGTCATTCCTGCCTCGGTTACGAACTGCCGGGGCGAGCCAGAGCCATCATTGCGCGGATTGCCCAGCACCGTCCGACGGCGATAGCACTGCAGAAGGATCTGGTCAGAAGAACATGCAGTGCTATCTCTTGAAGATCCCTTCCATCTTTCTCTTGTAGTCGCTGATGGAATTCGCGTTATATATCGAAGGATCGAAGGCGTCGATGCTGTTGATGTCGGGGCTTCCGGGAATGTTCGGTAGTGGACTCGCAGAGTCTCCGCGTGAATGCCATGCTGCCTGTCCGCGCGGTGACATCAGGAAGTCCATCAGTACTTGGGAAGCGTTGGGGCGTTTGCTACCCGCGACTATGCCGCCTGCCCATCGTAAGCCCAGCGCAGGCTTGGGAATTATCAGTTTGATCGGCGCCCCCTTTTCAATTAGCGGGACCACGACGGTTGCTACGCTGAACACCGCCAAAGCGATCTCGCCCGAAGCCGCCGCCTGGGCGTTGGGAACCGCGCCGGTATAGATGCGCGGGCTTTGCGCCGCAAACTTCGCCAGGAAGTCACTGCCTTGCGTTCTTTCCAGCCACTCGTACCAGGCGAGTGTAGGTAGCGACTGCACTTCGGTCGTGCCGAGTCGACCCTTGAACTCAGGCCGCAACAAGTCCTGGTAGCCAGTGACAGGTGTCTTGACGAGATTGGTGTTGTAGGCCATTACCAGCGGTTCGATCCCCAGCACGGGCACGGCATCGCGCACCAGAAACTTCGCAGGCCATGAAAGTGTGGAAGGTCCGAGGGGCTTTCTCAAGGTGCCGTCTTTGGTACGCTCTTCCAGCCAGGGAATCTCCGCGATTATGACGATGTCGCCGCCGTCCACGTCGCCTCGGCGCTCCTGCTCGATTTTGGTTAATACGCCGAGTCCTGGCAGCCGTACGTACTCCAATGCGATCCCTGGATAAGCTTTGACGAAGTCAGCTTTGATCCGCTCGATCACAGGCGGCACTACCTGCGTATAGAGCATAACGCTACCCTCTTTGCGAGCGGCATCGACCACGGCTGGCCACGATGCATCGGTCGCCGCGTTCATACGAGCCTGCGCAAGGGCGCTCGGCGAAACGGCGAACAGCAATGCCCACAACAGTCCCTGTGCGGCAACCATTGAGCGACCTTTTGCAACCGCTTTAATAAAAATCTTCATATGAAACCTCCTTGCCATCAACACCAATAAATGCTCCTGATTGGGCAGAGGAGAACATCCGGACGACCCAACTCATGGTTCTCCAGAGATTCCCCAAGTACTTGAGAAAGATATCCGGCACAACGATCACAGCACGGCCCGCGGCAGTGCCGGCTTGCCGAGGATCAGGTCCGAACCCTTCTCGCCGATCATCAGCGAAGCGGCATAGGTATTGGCCGACGGGATGGTCGGCATGACCGACGAATCCACCACGTGAAGCCCTTCGACGCCGTGCACCTTGAGGTCGGGCCCCACCACGGTGGAGGGGTCGCTCGCCTGCCCCATGCGGCAGCTGCCGACGGGATGGTAGGACGTGCCGCCGAAGCGCCGCGCGAAGTCCAGCCACTCGTCGTCGCTTTGCACCTGTGAGCCGGGCAGCGTTTCCATTTCCACATAGCGCGCGATGGGCTGCGTGGCAAACAGCTGGCGCGCCTGCTTCAGCGCCGCGACCAGGATGCGCCGGTCCTCGGCATGGCTCATGTACATCGGGTTGACGATCGGCAGGGCGCGCGCGTCCTTGGAAGTGATGCGCACATAACCGGTGCTCTCCGGGCGCTGGCGCCACACGCCGCAGGTCATGCCGGGGAAATCGTCCATCACGCCAACCGCGCCGAGCTTCCAGCTCGCCGGCGCGAAGATGAAGGTGGCGTCGGGTTCGGCCAGCGACGGGTCGGTCTTGCCATAGGCGTGGCAGATCCCTGGCGACAGGCCGAGGAAGCTCGGCTGGCCGGTGAGCCACTTGAGGAACTGGACACCGAGCCTGAAAGCGCCCATGTGGTTGTTGATGCTGTCGGCGCCCTTGGCGCGGAACACCACGCGCGGGCTGTAGTGGTCGCGCAGCCCTTCGCCCACGGCGGGGAGGTCGTGCACGACGGCGATGCCGTGCTGCTGCAGCAGGGACGCCCGACCGATGCCCGAGAGCTGCAACAGTTTGGGCGAGTTGATCACGCCGGCCGATACCACGACGCCATTGCGCGCATTGAGCGACCTCGTCTGGCCGCCGGCATCGATGTAGTCCACGCCGACGGCTCTCTTGCCCTCGAAGCGGATGCGCGTGACTTGGGCATTGGTGCGCAGGTCCACCTTGCCCCCCTTGAGCGCCGGGCGCAGGAACGCGCGCGCGGCACTCACGCGCTTGCCGTCGAGAATGGCCGTCTGGAAGCGGCCCGTGCCCAGTTGCGCACGGCCGTTGTAATCCGGGTTGCGCGGCATGCCGCACTTCGCCGCCGTTTCCATGAAGGCGTCGCACAGCTCATCGGGGAATGGCTGGATGGTGACCGGCAATTCGCCGCTGCGGCCGCGAAAGCCTTCATCCCCCTTGTAGCCGTTGCCATCGATCCGGTTCTCGAAGCGCTTGAAGTAGGGCAGCACGTCGGCATAGCTCCAGCCCGGATTGCCGCGCTCGGCCCAGGTGTCGAAATCGATCGGCTGGCCGCGCACGATCAACATGCCGTTGACCGCGCTCGAGCCGCCAAGGGTGCGCCCCTGCACCAGCGGAATCTCCCGTCCTGCGATGTGCTCGGAGGCTTCGGTCTTGAACTGCCAGGTCACGCTGGGATCGAACAGCGTTTTCATGAACCCGGCGGGAATGCGGATGTAGGGGTTGGTGTCCGGCGGGCCCGCCTCCAGCACGCACAGGGAGCGCTTGCCGTCCTCTGAGAGACGCGCGGCGACGACGGATGCGGCAGAGCCGGCACCAACGATGATGGTATCGAATGTATCCATGAAACTCCTTAAAGACCGAAGACCTTGCGCACCGACTCGGCCAGTTTCTCCGCCTGTGCTTCCAGCCACGCGTCATCGCGCGTCCAGATCGGATGGTCAGCCACCACGCACTGGAAATCGGCGAGGCCAACGTTGGACGACGTCATGCCCGCCAGCTTGCGAAATGGCGTGGTGATCAGCGCCGTCGACGGCAGGCCGTCTTCGGAGCAGTAGATGGCGTCGAGCAAACTGCACGACGTGCAGGCCCCTCAGTCCCCGACGCCGCTGACGATGACATGGGCGCGCGCCAGCAGGTCGGCACGCTGTTCGGCATTGATCGGCTCGGAAGCCGAGCCCTTGCGCACGGTGAAGTGCGAACCGATCACGCCCTGGCGCTCGAGCACGCGGGCCAGCGCCGACAGCAGGTCGCCTGCGCGCGGCTTGGCATTGTCGATCAGCCCGAGCACGGGCTTGTCGGGGATGCCCTTCCACGTATGGCGGATGCTGCCCTGTACTTTGGCTGTGTGGGCGCGCGGCGCCGGCAGAATCACGTCGATGCTCATCGCTGCTCCTTCAGGTTGGGTCTGTTCACGATGGGGGCTCTTCACACGAAATCGAGGTCGGCCTCGGCCCGCGCTGCGTCGCGCACCGGCACCGGCTGGCCCGGCAGGCAGACCGGGCGGGTGATCGGATGACCGTCATCCACCCAGCTCCAGGATGGTATGTAGGCGCTCCACCCCGCGCCCGGGCCGCCCGAGGGCACAACGAGGATATGGCCGGCGCTGGCACCCGCGATGTTCCCCTCGGCGTCGGGCGCGTTGTAGCGGTTGCCCGGATAGTCATATCGGAATCCGGCTGCGGCAAGCGCGTCGATGCTGGTGCGCGCGCGGCGCGCGAATTCGCGCCGCAGCTCGCCAGGCATCATGCCGGCATCAGCGAAGATGGACGCGTGCTCCGGCCCCAGCACCAGCATGCTGCAGGTATCGGTGCCGGTGCCGTTCTGTGCCGGGTCGCGCATGGTGTGGCCAATGGCCTTGAACATGTCCTCGGCCGTGGGCTGGAAGCGGTGCATGATCTGGCGCGGCGCTTCAGCGGGAATGATGGACACCGTGGTCGCCGACGCGGCATAGCCGAACTGTTCGCGGATGCTGGGCCACGTCGTTGATCCCGACGATGGCAGGTCGCCCTCGGCAAAATGGAACGTGTACTTGCCGGCGTGGCCGAAGGAGCTGGCATCCAGTTCCCCGGTGATGGCCTTCAGCGCGGTGAAGGCGCCCAGGCGGATGGCGCGGCCGATGGTCGCGTTGGCGCGATTGCCCGGGCCGAACACGCCCATGCCAGAACGCATGCCGATTTTTTCGGCATACGGTCCCGACACCACGGCGGCAATGGCCACGCCACCGGTGGAGCTGAGCACGGTATGCAGGGAGAAGCGCGGGTCGAGCATGGCTTCCCAGGTGGCCAGCACCACCGGAAAGTACGCCGGCTTGCAGCCCGCCATCACGGCGCAGGTCGCCGCCTGCCACACGTACAGGGGCAGGTCGCGACGCGGCACGATACCCAGGCACTCGTCCATGCCGCGCGCCCCGGCCGCGACCATGCGCTCCACCAGCTCCGGCGTCGGCGGGATAACCGGCAGGCCATCGGACCAGGGTTCGTCGAGGAAAGCCTCGACGGCCGTGAGGTACGAGTCGAAACGCTCCAGTTTGCGCTCTGGCGTTGTCATGCGAGCTTGCCTTGCGTCAGTCGATGCGGATTACTTGTAGCATTGCCCGCAATCAGGCCGCAGGCTTGTCGGCTTCCGGTGTCGCCTGAGGCTCACCGGCTTCTGGTGCGGCATCCTCGGCCTTCCCGAGCTTGCGCTTGAGCTTTTCTTCCTTCTTCGCCTTCTTGGCGAGTTCCTTCTGGCGCTTCTCGTACGAGTAGTTGGGTTTGGCCATGAGCCGTCCTTCGCGTTGATTGCAAAATGAGGGGATCCCTCCCCTCGCAGTCCCTTGGTGCTTCTCTCGTGCGCCCCTGCTTCACCTGCCCCTGACGAATGTTCCGTCAGGGTTCTGCATCACGGCTTGCCCAGATAGTCGCGCTTGCCCAGTTCCACGCCGTTGTTGCGCAGGATGTCGTAGGTCGTCGTGACATGGAAATAGAAATTGGGGTGCACGAAATTCAGCAGGTAGTTCAGCCCCTTGAAACTCACGGGGCCGGCGCGCATTTCCAGCGTGATGGTCTTGTCTTCGGTGCCGTCGATCTGCGCGGGCTTGAGCGACTCGAGGAACGCCACCGTCTTCTTGCAGCGCGCGATGAGATCGGCAAAGGTCTTCTCCGTATCTTCATAGACCGGGATGTCCACCCCGGCCAGGCGCGCGGCGCCGCCCTTGGCGCCGTCGGTTGCGATCTGCACCTGGCGCGACAGCGGGAACATGTCCGGAAAGAGCCGGCTGCCCGTCAGCACCGTGGGATCGATGTTCTTTGCCTGCGCGTGGGCGTCGGCCTTTTCCAGCACGCCGACCAGGTTGTTCAACATGCGAACGAACACCGGCACCGACGCCGAATACATGGAAATGCTCATGAATCCTCCTTATGACACAACGTTAAAAGCCCGGAACCAGCCCGGAAATCTACCACTTTCAAATTTGGAGATGCCCGAAGGTCGGACATCCACACGATGTTGTTATATCGATAACAGTATATGCACCGGGCTGTGCCGACACCGGATCCCCGCGCCGCTGTGCGGCCCTCACTCCTGCGTTCGCGTGAGTCGGATCACGTAACCACCGGATTTCTCGTCGCGCTCCAACACCAGTAACTTGCGCTTCTCCGCCTCTTCCAGCACGTCGCTGAAGGCGCGAAAGCCGTAGTAGGACTCGTTGAACCCCGGATTCCTGCGCTTGAGTGTCTGCTTGACCATGGAGCCCCAGAGCTTCTCGCCCTCGCCGCGCTCGGCAACCAGCGCCTCCACCGTGCCGACGATGAGATCGATCGCCACCTGCTTGCGGTCTTCCACCGAGCCAGCGTCTGCAGGCGCCTCGGCTGCTGCATCCCCTGAAGTCTCTCCCGATGGCTCGCCCACGATAGCCGGCGCATCTGCTGCAGGCGCCCCTGCCTTGGCGGGCGCGGCACGCTTGGTGGTGCGCTTCTTCGTCACCCGGCGCTTTACCTCGTCTTCACGCACCAAGTCGTCGTAAAAGATGAATTCATCGCAGTTGGCGATCAACAAGTCGGAGGAGGAGTTCTTCACCCCGACACCGATCACCACCTTGGCGTTCTCGCGCAGCTTGGACACCAGCGGCGAGAAATCCGAATCGCCGCTGATGATGACGAAGGTATCCACATGCGACTTGGTGTAGCAAAGGTCGAGCGCGTCCACCACCATGCGGATGTCCGCCGAATTCTTGCCCGACTGGCGCAGGTGCGGGATTTCGATCAGCTCGAAGGACGCCCCGTGCATCACCGCCTTGAAGTCCTTGTAACGCTCCCAGTCGCAGTAGGCCTTCTTCACCACGATGCTGCCCTTCAAGAGCAGCTTTTCCAGCACGCGGTTGATGTTGAAGTGGGCGTACTTGGCATCGCGCACGCCGAGCGCGACATTCTCGAAATCGCAGAACAACGCCATGCTGCGGGTTTCCTGCGGTGCGGCCATTCAACTCTCCAGATGAAAATCCTGTGCGCCTGCGGTGGGGAATGACGGCTTCAGGCTCTTGTGAGCAATCCTCGTCTGATCGTAGCAGAAACAGGGGGGCTCAACGCGGGGCCAACGCAGGGGGCAAGGGCGGGACCCACGCGGAGGAGCAACGCCAAGGGCGGGCGTGATTTGCCGCCTCCCTCGTCTGCACCTGAAACCGGCCGGCCGTCAGGCGGCGGCGAGCGCCTGCTCGAGGTCCGCCTTGAGGTCGTCGATATGCTCGATCCCCAGCGACAGCCGCAGCATGTCCTCGCTTACGCCGGAATTGGCCAGTTCCTCGGCGTTGAGCTGGCGGTGGGTGGTGGATGCCGGGTGGGTCGCCAGCGACTTGGCATCGCCGATATTGACCAGCCGGGTGAACAGCTTGAACGCATCGAGCACGCGGGCGCCGGCCTCACGCCCTCCGGTTTTCAGGCCAAACGAGAGAATCCCCGAAGCCTTGCCACCCATGTACTTCTTGACCAGCGCGTGGTCCGGGTGGTCCGTCAAGCCAGCGTAGTTCACCCACGCCACCTTGCGATGGTTCTTGAGGTGCTGGGCGATGGCCAGCGCGTTATCGCAGATGCGGTCCATCCTTAGGGCGAGCGTCTCGATCCCCTGCAGGATCAGGAAAGCGTTCATCGGGCTGATCGCCGCGCCCATGTTGCGCAACGGCACGACGCGCGCGCGACCGATGTAGGCCGCCGGTCCCAGCGCCTCCGTGTACACCACGCCGTGGTACGACACGTCGGGCTCGTTCAAGCGGCGAAAACGCGCCTTGTGCTCGGCCCAGGGAAACTTGCCGCTGTCGACGATGGCCCCGCCCACGCTGTTGCCATGCCCGCCCAGGTACTTGGTGAGCGAGTGCACCACGATGTCGGCGCCGTGCTCGAAGGGCCGGCACAGGTAGGGCGATGGCACCGTGTTATCGACGATGAGCGGAACGCCGGCCTTGTGCGCGATCTCGGCCAATGCCGCGAAATCGGTGACATTGCCCAGCGGGTTGCCGATGGACTCGCAGAAGATCGCCTTGGTCTTCGCATCGATGAGCGGCCGGAAGGTCTCCGGCTTGCGCGGGTCGGCAAAGCGGGTCTGGATGCCCTGCTGCGGAAAGGTATGTGCAAACAGGTTGTAGGTTCCCCCATAGAGGGTGCTGGCCGAGACGATGTTGTCGCCCGCCTCGGCGATAGTCTGGATGGCATAGGTCGTTGCGGCCATGCCCGAGGCGAGCGCGAGCGAGGCGAGGCCGCCTTCCAACGCTGCGACGCGCTTTTCCAGCACATCCTGGGTGGGATTCATGATCCGGGTGTAGATGTTGCCGGGGACCTTCAGGTCGAACAGATCGGCACCGTGTTGCGCATTGTCGAAGGCGTAGGCCACCGTCTGGTAGACCGGGACTGCGACCGCCTTGGTGGTGGGGTCCGGGGAGTAGCCGGCGTGTACTGCCATGGTTTCCAGTTTCATCGGCGTTCCTTCTTGAAAATGTTCAGTGGACGGAAAGATGAAAAACGGTGTGCTGTCACCGCGGACAATATGAGCCTTGCGCGGTTTTCAGGCAGCGGATGATACCGGATGGTCATCAATCGCCGCTCAGGAGGAAAGAGAGTGGGGGACGAGGGCCGGGGACTGCGCTCAAGCCTGCAACAAGCGTTGCAGCAATCGATCCAGCTGGTCGGCGAAGGCCTTCTGGTCGCGCGAACTGAAGGGCGCCGGGCCGCCGGTCTGCACGCCCGTCGAGCGCAGCTCTTCCATGAAGCCGCGCAGGGCGAGGCGCTCCTGGATGTTGTTGTCGGTGAGGCGCTCGCCGCGCGGATCGAGCACATGCGCGCCTTTCTCGATGGCCGCCGCCGCGAGCGGAATGTCCGCGGTGATCACCAGGTCTCCCGGCTGCAATTCCGAGGCGATGCGATCGTCTGCCACGTCGAACCCGGTGGGCACCTGGATGGCACGGATCCACTGCGATGGCGGCGTGCGCAGCATCTGATTGGCCACCAGCGTCAGGTGAACCTTCACGCGCTCGGCCGCCCGGAACAGGATGTCCTTGATCGCACCCGGGCAGGCGTCGGCATCGACCCAGATCTTCATCGGGCTCGGCGTTCAGGCGAGCAGTGCCTCGATGTCTGCAGCGAGGGCTTCGGGCTTGATCGTGGCCTTGTATCGGCGCACCACGTGGCCGTCGGCTCCTACCAGGAATTTGGCAAAGTTCCACTCGATGTCTTCCGGACTCCCCGATCCGGCCGCCTCCTTTTTCAGCCACTGGTACAGCGGGTGCGCGCCGGCGCCGTTCACATCGATCTTGTCGAACATCTGGAAGCTAACGCCATAGTTCTTCTGGCAGAAGGCGCCGATCTCGGCCGCCGTGCCCGGCTCCTGCGCGCCGAATTGGTTGCACGGGAAGCCGAGCACGGCCAGCCCCTTGCCCTGGAATTTCTTGTGCAATGCTTCCAGCCCGGCGTACTGCGGCGTGAGCCCGCATTCGCTCGCCGTATTGACCAGCAGCGCGAGCTTGCCCTTGTATGCCGACAGGTCGCAGGGTTTTCCATCCAGCGTCTTCGCCGTGAAATCGTGCAGTGTGCTCATGTGCGGCTTCCTTTCAGGATGCGTTGTTCCGTCGTTGCAATGCGGGTTGAAGCATCATGCGCCCCATTCGGCCGTATCCCCGACCGCGATGCGGCCGCCCAACAGCACGCCGGCAAATGCGCCGCCGCGCCAATCGTCGTAGAGCGCTGCCTGCAGCCCCGGCAGCACCTCGTCCATGCGCTCGCACGGCTTGGTCTCGCCGTAAATCTGCAATCGGCAACCCCCGATCAACAAGATGCGGTTGCGCGTGTAGGCCAGCGCCAGCCCGCGCACCAGCAGGTTGGCGCGCCTCGCTGCGGGGTGGGGTGTGAACAACAGCTCTTTGCCCAGCGCCGCGACGGTCGATTCCCAGACCTCGGCCTCCAGCAGTGTCACCTGCCGCCTTCCGCCCTGGTTGGCGCTGCCCACGATGCCCTGGTCGGTGACGAGCTCAGCAGCATCCACGGCATCCATCACGCCACGCTTGGCCCGTTTGACCCAGATCGCTTCAATCACACCAGCCATGCCCGCCTCCCGAAACAACAAGGGCGCCCTGGATATCGGCGCCCTCAATGACTGCTCCCATTTCAACATCGTCGCGCATCGCGCCGCGCGCAATGAACGGCGTCAGGCCGTTCCTCAGTTTCGTCATGGCGCACATTGTGCAACCGGACGCGGCATAGCCGCGCCGGGTCACACGATGTTGAGGTGCTCGATCCCCTTGGTGATGTCCTTGTCCTTCGATTCCTTGGAATTGAGCTTGGTCATCAGCCGCAGGTCGTTGACCGAGTCGGCGTTGCGCAGCGCATCCTCATAGGAAATCCGCCCCTCCTCGTACAGGTCGAACAGCGCCTGGTCGAAGGTCTGCATGCCCAGTTCGCGCGACTTCTTCATGATTTCCTTGATCTCGTGCACGTCGCCCTTGAAGATCAGGTCGGCGATGAGCGGCGAGTTGAGCATGATTTCCACCGCGGCCGCGCGCCCTTTGCCCTCCTTCAACGGGATGAGCCGCTGCGCCACCAGTGCACGCAGGTTGAGCGACAGGTCCATGCGCAGCTGCGCACGGCGCTCTTCGGGGAAGAAGTTGATGATGCGGTCAAGCGCCTGGTTGGCGCTGTTGGCGTGAAGGGTGCCCAGCGCCAAGTGGCCGGTTTCGGCGAACGCCACCGCGTGTTCCATGGTTTCCTTGGCGCGGATCTCGCCGATCAGGATCACGTCGGGGGCCTGGCGCAGCGTGTTGTGCAGGGCGTTTTCCCAGGAGTCGGTGTCCACGCCGACTTCGCGCTGCGTGATCAGGCTCTTGATGTGCGGATGGGTGTATTCGATCGGGTCCTCGATGGTGATGATGTGCCCGTAGTGGTTCTCGTTGCGGTAGCCGATCATCGCCGCGAGCGTCGTCGACTTGCCCGAGCCCGTGCCGCCCACCATGATCACCAGGCCGCGCTTGGTCATGATCACGTCCTTCAGCACCGGCGGAATCTTCAGGTCCTCGAACTTCGGGATCGACGTGGTGATCACGCGCAGCACCAGGCCCACATAGGTCTGCTGGATGAAGGCATTGACGCGAAAACGCCCGATGCCGGCCGGCGCGATGGCGAAATTGCACTCCTTGGAGGCCTCGAACTGGGAGGACTGCTTGTCGTTCATGATCGAGCGCGCCAGGTCCGCGGTGTGCTGCTGCGTCAGCGGCTGGTTGGACACCGGCGTCATCTTGCCGTCGATCTTCATGGCCGGAGGGAATCCGACCGTGATGAACAGGTCCGAGCCCTTCTTCTGGATCAGAAGGCGCAACAGGTCGTACATGAATTTTGTTGCCTGTTCTTTTTCCATGGCATGACTCCTGAATTAACTGCTGACAGGGCGCATGCGCTGCGCCCGCCGTGACGACTTGAAACCGATTACTTGAACGTGTCCTTGTTGGCGGCCTTGGAGCGCGCCTCTTCCACCGCAATGACGTTGCGCCTCACCAGCTCCTGCAGGTTCTGGTCCAGCGTCTGCATGCCGTATTGCTGGCCGGTCTGGATGGCCGAATACATCTGCGCGATCTTGGCTTCACGGATCAGGTTGTTGATGGCCGGCGTGCCGATCATGATTTCATGTGCCGCCACGCGGCCGCTGCCGTCCTTGGTGCGCAGCAGCGTCTGCGAAATGATGGCCCGCAGCGATGTGGAAATCATGGCGCGGATCATGTCCTTTTCCGCCGCCGGGAACACGTCGACGATCCGGTCGATGGTCTTGGCCGCAGAAGACGTGTGCAGTGTGCCGAACACCAGGTGGCCGGTCTCGGCGCCCGACAGCGCCAGGCGGATGGTCTCCAGGTCGCGCATTTCGCCCACGAGGATGACGTCCGGGTCTTCGCGCAGCGCGGATCGCAACGCATTGTTGAACGAAAGCGTATGCGGCCCGACCTCGCGCTGGTTGATCAGGCACTTCTTGGATTCGTGCACGAACTCGATCGGATCCTCGATGGTGAGGATATGGCCTTCCTCGACGTTGTTCTTGTGGTCCACCATGGCTGCCAGCGTGGTGGACTTGCCCGAGCCCGTGGGCCCGGTCACCAGCACCACGCCGCGTGGCTGGTCGGAAATCTCCTCGAATATCTTCGGCGCCTTGAGATCCGCCAGCGACAGGATCTTGGAGGGAATGGTCCGCAGCACCGCTGCCGCGCCGCGATTCTGCACGAAGGCATTGACGCGAAAACGCGCGAGGCCCGGGATTGCGAACGAGAAATCGCACTCCAGCGTCTCTTCGTAGTGCTTGCGCTGGCCGTCGTTCATGATGTCGTAGATCATGCCGTGGACATCCTTGTGATCCATGGCCGGCAGGTTGATGCGCTTCATGTTGCCGTGCACGCGGATCATCGGCGGCACGCCCGCCGACAGATGCAGGTCGGATGCCTTGTTCTTGACGACAAAGGCCAGGAGTTCGGAGATGTCCATATATAATTGCCTCGCTATTCATTGATTCTGCGGAACGACACTGCGCGGAATAACGCCGTGAATTTGCCAGCCTCGAAGGAAGCCCACGCTCTCGGTGAACCACGGAGCGCTTCTAAATCTTTGTTGTTTCAGGATTATGGCAACAATCCCGACCGGCATGCAAGCAAGGAGACACGCTGTGCGCGAGCGCATTGCGCAAGCCTGCGCTGCGACGCATCGGCCTGCCGATTCAGTGCGCCTGCTTGCCGCCAGCAAGACCTTTTCGGCCGATCGCGTGCGTGAAGCAGCAGCAGCGGGCCAGCATGATTTTGGCGAGAGTTATGCGCAGGAAGGCGTCGAAAAGATCAATGCGACGCGTGATCTGCCGTTGACTTGGCATTTTATCGGCCCGATCCAGAGCAACAAGACACGGCCCATCGCCGAACGCTTCGACTGGGTGCATTCGGTGGACCGGGAGAAAATCGCGCGCAGGCTGTCCGAGCAACGACCCGCCGGACAGGAACCGCTGCAGACCTGCATCGAAGTCAACATCAGCGGCGAGGCGAGCAAAAGCGGCGTTGCCCCCGCCGATCTCCTCGCCCTCGCGAAAAGCATCGCCAGCCTGCCCGGACTCAGGTTGCGCGGGCTGATGGCCATTCCCGAGCCCACCGACGACATGGCGCTGCAGCGGCGTCGCTTCGCGCATTTGCGTGAACTTCTGCACCAATTGAAGGAGGCACTGGCGCAAGAGGGCCTGGTGCTTGATACTTTATCCATGGGCATGTCGGCGGACCTCGAAGCCGCCATTGCCGAAGGGGCGACGATAGTGCGTGTGGGGACGGCGATTTTTGGCGAACGGACTAAAGCATGAACATCACATTTATCGGCGGTGGAAACATGGCCCAGGCCATCATTGGCGGCCTGAAGGCGAGCGGCTTCAACGCCGCCGACATCGGCGTGGTGGAGCCCGTGGCCGAGCAGCGCGCGCGGCTCACGGCGCAGTTCGGCGTGAAGACCTGCGGCACGGCCGGCGAGGCGGCGCCGCTGGGCGAACTCGTCGTGATGGCGGTCAAGCCGCAGCAGATGCGCGAGGCGGCAGCGGCAGTCGCGCCGCTCCTGGCAAAGAACGCGCTGGTGTTGTCCATTGCCGCCGGCATTCGCATCGATGACCTTTCCCGCTGGCTGGGCGGACATGCGCTCATCGCGCGCTGCATGCCCAACACGCCGGCATTGATCGGCGCCGGCATGACTGCGGCCTGTGCCACGCCCTCGGTGAGCGCCGCGCAACGCGCGAACGTCGATCGCGTGCTCGCGGCCATGGGCAAATCGATCTGGGTGGACAAAGAGGCACTGCTCGATCCGGTCACGGCCATCTCGGGCAGCGGACCGGCTTACGTGTTCTATTTCATCGAGTCCCTGGAAGCCTCGGCAAGGGAACTGGGCCTTTCGCCCGATGATGCGCGCCTGCTGGCCCTGGAGACCTTTCTTGGCGCGGCAAAGCTTGCCGCCGGATCGACCGACGACCCGGCGACGCTGCGCGCCAAAGTCACCTCCAAGGGCGGCACTACCGAGGCGGCGCTGGCCTCCATGGAGGCCAGCGGCGTGAAGGCGGCCATCGCGACGGCAACGCGCGCTGCCAACGCGCGCTCCATCGAACTTGGCGACGAGTTGGGCAAAGAGCGGGGAAAAAACTGACATGCTCTCCCAGATCGGCACGCTCCTCATCGATTCGCTGGGCAGCCTGTTCGTCTACGTCTTGCTGCTGCGCTTTCACATGCAGTGGCTGCGCGCGCCGTTTCGCAATCCCATCGGCGAATTCGTCGCGGCACTCACCAACTGGATCGTCGTGCCGGTACGCCGTGTCGTGCCCGGCCTGTTCGGGCTGGACCTCGCGACCCTGGTCCTCGCCTGGCTGGCACAGGCGCTGGTGATGGCGCTCCTGATGTCCCTGCGCGGCTATGCGTTTGCCAGCGCGCCAGGCACCGCCTTCCTGGTGCTGGCCGCGGTCTCAGCCATTGAACTGGCGCGCATGTCGGTGAACCTGCTCATTGGCGCCGCCATCCTGCAGGCCGTGCTCAGCTTCGTCGGCCCGTATTCACCGCTGGCACCCGTGCTCGACGTGCTGACGCGCCGCTTCTATGCTCCGTTTCGCCGCTTCATCCCGCCCATCGGCAGTATTGATCTCTCGCCGCTGTTCCTCGTCATCGCCGCGCAAGTGGTCATCATCATGCTCGAGTGGCTGCGCCGCCTGGTGGCCGCGCCGTTTTGAAGTCGCCTTGAGCTGGTACCGGGCCGTTGATGGCGGCTGGTTGCTGGACCTGCATATCCAGCCCGGCGCAAAGAAGAGCGAAGTGGTCGGACTGCACGGCGAAGCGCTCAAGCTGCGTATCGCCTCCCCGCCCGTGGACGGTCGCGCCAACGCTGCGTTGATCGCATTTCTCGCCGATGCGCTCGAGGTGCCGAAGCAGTCCCTTGCCGTGGTGAGAGGAGAAACATCGCGACGCAAGACGGTGCGGATAGCGCAACCAGGGGCCGATCCAGGCCGGCTGCAGATTCCTGAAAAGTAATCAAATCAAGAAGCAGCGACCCATTGCTCTTGGCTGCATAGACTGATTATTATCAGTCGATAGGTTTGGGCTGGCTACACCAGCCAGCTTCAGCCCTCGTACACCACCCGCCCGCCCACCAGCGTGCAGCGCACGCGCCCGGGCAGCTCGATGCCCAGATAAGGCGTGTTCCTGCCCTGGCTCTTGAGCGTGTCGGCGCTGATGCGCACCATGGCGTGGGGATCGAACAGGCACAGGTCGGCGGGCTGGCCGATGGCGAGCTGACCGGCTTCGGCGCCCAGGATGCGTGCCGGGCGATCGGTCACCGTGCCCAGCGTTCTTGCCAGCGGCAGTTTCATTTCGGTGCCCCACTTCAACGCCAGCGGTAGCAGCAGCTCGAGTCCGGTGGCACCGGGTTCGGCTTCGGCAAAGGGCAGCAGCTTGGCGTCCTCGTCAACCGGCGCGTGGTCCGAACACAGCGCGTCCAGCGTGCCGTCGGCGAGCGCGGCGCGCAGGGCATCGCGATCGCGCGCGGAACGAAACGGCGGAATGACGCGGCAGTGCGAATCGAAGTAGCCGATGTCCATCTCGGACAGGTGAACGTGGTGGGCCGATACATCGCCCGTCACCGGCAGGCCTTCGGCCTTGGCATCGCGCAGCAGTTCCACGCCGCGCGCCGTCGACAGGCGCTGGAAGTGCACGCGCGCGCCGGTGTCGCGCACCAGGGCGAGCATGGTCTCCATGGCGATGGTTTCGGCAAAAGACGGGATGCCGGGCAAGCCGAGTCGGGTCGCCACCTCGCCATCGTGCGCCACGCCGTCTCGCGCAAGAAATTCATCCTGCGGGCGCAGCCACAGGGCAAAGCCGAAGGTGGCGGCGTACTGCATGGCGCGCCACAACACCTGCGTATCGGGCATGGCCACATCGGCCTGCGAGAACGCCACGCAGCCGGCCTCGGTCAACAGCACCATTTCCGTGAGCCGTTTGCCCGCGAGCTGCGCGGTCAATGCGCCCACCGGATGCACATGCGCGAGGTCCAGGCTGCGCGCGCTATGGCGCAGCATCTCCACCAGTCCTGGCTCATCCAGCGGCGGGTCGGTGTCCGGCGGACAGGCCAGGCTGGTGACGCCACCCGCGACGGCTGCCGCAAGTTCCGTTTCCAGCGTGGCCTTGTATTCGAAGCCGGGCTCGCGCAGGCGCGCGGATAAATCAACGAGTCCCGGCGCGACCACGAGCCCGGCGGCGTCAATGACCCGCCCCGCCTTGAACCCGGCGGGCGCCGCGCCGACGCCGGTAATGCGCCCGGCCTCGATAAAGACGTCCTGCTTGGCGTCGCTGCCGCTTTTCGGGTCGACGACCCGACCATGGGCGATATGGATCTTCATGTCAGTTCCCCGCCACTCATTGACCAGCCAGGATGGCCATCACCGCCATGCGCACGGCGATGCCGAAGGTAACCTGCGGCAGGATCACCGAGCGCGGCCCGTCGGCCACCGCCGAATCGATTTCCACGCCACGGTTCATCGGCCCCGGATGCATGACGATGGCGTCGGGCTTGGCCAGCGCGAGTTTTTCCGCGGTCAGGCCGTAACTCTTGAAGAACTCCTGCGCCGAGGGCAGCAGCGGGCCCTTCATGCGTTCGTTCTGCAGCCTGAGCATGACGATGGCGTCGCAGCCGCGCAACCCCTCGTTCATGTCGTTGAACACGCGCACGCCCAGCTTCTCCACGCCCTCGGGCAGCAGGGTCTTGGGGCCGATCACGCGCACGTCCGGCGTGCCCATGGTGGTGAGGCCGTGGATCAGCGAGCGCGCCACGCGCGAATGCAGCACGTCGCCCACCACGGCAACCGACAGCCGGGTGAAGTCCTGCTTGTAGTGTCGCAGGGTGTAGAGGTCGAGCAGGCCCTGCGTGGGGTGCGCGTGACGCCCGTCGCCGGCGTTCACCACGTGCAGGTGCGGATGCGCCTCGACGTGGCGCGCGATCAGGTGCGGCGCTCCGCTCGAGGCGTGGCGCACCACGAACATGTCGGCGTGCATGGCCGAGAGGTTGTCGATGGTATCGAGCAGGGACTCGCCCTTGGCCGCCGACGAGGTGTTGATGTTGAGGTTGATGACGTCGGCCGAGAGCCGCTTGGCAGCGATCTCGAATGTGGTGCGGGTGCGAGTGGAATTCTCGAAGAACAGGTTGAACACCGACTTGCCGCGCAATATCGGCACCTTCTTGACGTCGCGTTCGGTGATGCCGACGAAGGAACCCGCGGTATCGAGGATGTGCACGATCACCTCGCGCGGCAGGCCTTCGATGGTCAGCAGGTGCTGCAGCTCGCCGTGCGCGTTGAGTTGCGGATTTCTCATCGAAGCCCGTTCATGTAGTCAGTCCTCATGTCGTACTTCCTCATGTCGTCTTTCTCACCCCGCGCCCATCAAACGGACTTCCCCCATTCACGCATGCTTGCCTGTCATTTTCCTGACCCCTTGGCCGAAGATGGCTTGCGTCGCTGCGCGGACAGCTGCAGTACGAGCTTGCCGCCCGCCGCTTCGTCGCGCTCGAGCACCAGCACCTTGCCGGCGGGCACATCGAGCCGCGCGCCGCAAAACTGCGCGGCAATCGGTAACTCGCGCCCGCCGCGATCCACCAACACGGCGAGGTCGATGCGCGCGGGGCGCCCGTAGTCGAACAACTCGTTCATCGCCGCGCGGATAGTGCGTCCGGTGTAGAGCACATCGTCCACCAGCAACAGCGGCCGCCCCTCGACTTCGAACGGTACCTGCGAAGGAAGCACCTGCTTCTTCAGGCCCGACTTGCCCAGGTCGTCGCGATAGAACGAGACATCGAGCGTCCCCATCGGGGTCTTCAGTCCCAGTTCGCGATGCAGTCGCTCGGCCAGCCAGGCACCGCCGGTGACGATGCCGACGATGGCGGTGTCGGGCGTCACCTGGGCGCGCAGCTGCGACACCAGGCTCGTGCACAGCTGCTCTGCGTCAGGCAGTTGCATTCGAATCTCCATTGTCGTCCGAGCGGCGGCTGCCTCGGGCCTGCTCATCCAGATAGCCCTGCAGAATGATCTGCGCCGCCAGCGCATGGCTGTCGTGCTTGTGCGCGCGTCCGCCGCGCCCCATGTTGCGAAGCGACTCTTCGGCTACCGCGGAGGACAGGCGCTCATCCACCAGCACCACCGGCTTGCCAAACCGGCCTTCGAGCTGCCGCGCGAACTTGCGCGCGCGCCGCGTCTGGTCATGTTCGCTACCGTCCATCGACAACGGCAGGCCGACCGCCAGGCACCCCGGCCGCCATTCGGCAATCAATGCTTCGATGCGGCCAAAGCGCAGCGCATTGGCTTCGCCTTCGATGAGGGCCAGTGGATGGGCCAATCCGGTTTCGCAATCACCCACCGCGACGCCGATGTACTTTTCACCAAAGTCGAAGGCAAGGATTGCCGGTGATGGACGCGGAACAGCATCCGAAATCGCCGCAGTGGAAGGGGCGGCCTGCGGCAATGGTTTTTCGGCGGCCACGATCACGCATGCCCCGCGCTGTCGGACAAGAGCGCATAGTCGACCCCGAGCAGCCCCATCGCCGCGTTCAATCGTTCCGCGGCCGGAATGTCGAACAGGATGGCGTCCTTTGCCTCGACGGTCAGCCAGGCGTTCTGCTTGATTTCGCTCTCCAACTGGCCGGCACCCCAACCCGAGTAGCCCAGCGAGACCAGCAGCTTGGGCGGCCCCTCGCCCTTGCCCACCGCCTCGAGGATGTCCTTGGACGTAGTTAGCCCGACACGATCCTGGACGGCGAGCGTGGCGCCCCACGAGCCCACCGGTTGATGCAGCACGAAACCATGATCGGTTTGCACCGGGCCACCGTAATACACCGGTTCGCGGCCCACCTCGGCTACGTCGAGCGACACCTTGATGCGCTCGAACAGCCCGGAGAGCGTGAGTTCCGTGGGGCGATTGACCACGATACCCACCGCCCCCTGGGCGTTGTGCTCGCAGATGTACGTCAAAGTGCGGGAAAAATGCGGGTCGGCCATGCTGGGCATGGCGATGAGGAAGTGATTGGTGAGATTGACTGGGTTCACCGGGTGTTATTGTACTGGCTGGGGCGGCGCTGCACAATTTTCCCGCCGATTTTGCACTCAACCCGGGACACGTTGCCAAACACCCGTCAATTCGAGCGCGCGCTGGTGTGGTTCCGGCGTGACCTGCGCTTTACCGACCACGCCGCCTTGAGCCAGGCACTCACCCGTGCCAATCAGGTGTGGTGCGTGTTCGTCCATGACACCGAAATCCTCGATGCGCTGCCGACCCGATGCGACCGGCGCGTGGAGTTCATCTGGCATTGCCTGGCCGATCTCAACGCCCAACTGAACAAGCACGGTGGCGGGTTGATCGTCCGTCACGGGCGCGCCCGCGAGCTCATCCCGGCGCTGGCAGCCGAACTGGCGGTCGAGGCGGTCTTCGCCAATCGCGACTATGAACCCGCAGCCGTGTCGCGCGACGAGGAGGTCGCATCGCGACTCGCCCTTGCGGGCACTCGGCTGGAGACCTTCAAGGACCAGGTGATCTTCGAGCGCGACGAGGTCATGACCGGGGCAGGCACACCCTATTCCGTGTTCACGCCCTACAAGAATGCCTGGTTGAAACGCCTGGCCGGGAACGCGCTGCGCGCGCATGCCACAGAGGCGCATGCGGGCGCGCTGGCCGCGCCGCCTGACAAGAGAAACAACCTCCCTTCGCTCCAGGCCATCGGGTTTTCCCGGACCAACCTGCGCGAACTTGCCCTCCCGACCGGATTGTCGGGTGCGCAGGCGCTGCTGCGCGAATTCATGCGCCGTATTGACCGGTACGACCGCGCGCGCGACTTTCCGTCGCTCAAAGGGCCGTCCTACCTGTCGGTGCATCTGCGCTTTGGCACCATCTCGATTCGCGAACTGGTCGGCAAGGCCAACGCCCTGGCCAGCCCTGGCGCCCGCACCTGGCTCTCCGAGCTCATCTGGCGCGAGTTCTATTTCCAGATCCTGCACCATCATCCGCGCGTGCTCGGCCATGCCTTCAAGCCGGAGTTCGAGACGCTGCCTTTCGACAACGACCCTGCCCTGTTTTCGGCCTGGTGCGAAGGGCGCACCGGCTACCCGCTGGTGGACGCCGCCATGCGGCAGTTGAAACGTACCGGATACATGCACAATCGCCTGCGCATGGTGGCAGCCAGTTTTCTGGTCAAGGACCTGCACGTCGACTGGCGCTGGGGCGAGCGCTATTTCGCCGAACACCTGAATGACTTCGACCTCGCAGCCAACAATGGCGGGTGGCAATGGGCAGCCTCCACGGGATGCGACGCGCAGCCGTATTTCCGCATTTTCAACCCGGTGTCGCAGTCGGAAAAGTTCGACGCCGAGGGCGCATTCATCCGCCGCTATGTGCCGGAACTGGCCAAAGTCCCGGCGAAATTCATCCACGCGCCCTGGCTCATGGCCGAGGAGGTGCAACGAGAGGCCCACTGCGTCGTCGGCACCCACTACCCGGCACCCATCGTCGATCATGATGAGGCCCGGCGCGTCACGTTGACCCGCTACCAGGAAGCGCGGGCGGGCGTGAAGCCGAAATCCGATGCCTGAATGACGCGGGGGCGCGGCGAATCTGCCGCGCCAAAAGCAAACGGCCCGCAACATCGCTGTCCGGGCCGTTTGGGCAGGAGAGGCAGTGCGCCCCTCCACCACAGGAAAAATCAGGGACGGGTTTAGGCCGCCTTGAGATTGCCCGCGGACTGCTTGCCGCGCTCGGTGACGATGTCGAAGCTGACGCGCTGGCCTTCATTCAGCGTGCCCAGCCCGGACTTCTCCACCGCGCTGATGTGAACGAACACATCCTTTGATCCGCCTTCGGGCTGGATGAATCCGAAACCCTTGGTGGCGTTGAACCACTTTACTGTACCTGTAGCCATTCTGGCCTCCGTATGAATACACACCCGGGAGTCACTAAGTCACTGCGACACCAGGTGTTGATCCGCGCACAACTCGGGCGCGGTAGCGAACAACCTTTTCGTGGTGGGTGACTTGGTAGTGGACCGTCCGGAACCGGACGGGTAGCTGAAGAAGGCAGGCCAGAACGTAGATTGCGGATGGGACTCTGCGCCCAATCGCCAATGTTGTCAAACAGGCGAAATCAGCCCTTTTGCACCTGCCCCGGAGACGCAATCGTTATCGCGCATCGCCGAACCGGTCGCGACCCAGCCTCAGGCAGTAGCCCGCTTCACAAAGCCGGCAATGAGCGCCAGCAATTCGTCCTCGGGGTAAGGTTTGCCGAGGAAGGCGTCCACGCCGATTTCACTGGCGTGATTGCGGTGCTTCTCGGCGGTGCGCGAGGAGATGATGACGATGGGGATATGCGCGAGCCGCGGGTCGGCACGCACATTGCGCGTCAGCTCGAAGCCGTCCATGCGCGGCATTTCGATGTCCACCAGCATCACGTCGGGGAGCGTCTCCTGGAGTTTCTCCAGCGCCTCGACGCCATCGCGGGCCACCATCAGTGTGTAGCCCTGGCGCTCGATGAGTCGCCCGGTGAACTTGCGCACGGTGAGCGAATCGTCGACCACCATCACGGTCGGGGGCGCTGCGGGCTCCGGTTGCGGCGCCACCGCCGCTGCGGGCGGCGCGGCGAGCAGTGCCGCGCGGCGCAACTCCATCTGCTGCGCGAGCAGGACCGGATTGATGATGAGTGCGATCTCGCCGGATCCGAGTACCGTGGCCCCGGTGATGCCGGGCAGGCGCTGCAATTGCGGGCCGACCGCCTTCACCACCACCTCCTGGTTGCTGCCGGTGATGTCATCCACATGCAACGCAATGGCGTTGCTGCCGCTCTTGAGGAACAGCACCGGCGATGAGCGCTTGTGCTCGGGCACGGCATCGTCCTGGCCGATCAGGTGCGGCAGGTAATGGAACGTCAGACGTCTTTCCTGCCACGCAGCGGCGCGATCCCGCCACGCCGCCTCGATCTGGTCCGGACCGAATTGCGACACGTGCTCGACCATCACTGCCGGCACGGCGAAGGTGCGCGTGCCCACGCGCACCAGCACGGCCTGGGTCACTGCCAGTGTCAGGGGCAGGTAGATGGTGAAGCGCGATCCGGCGCCCGGTGTAAAGCTGACTTCCACGCGCCCGCCCAGCGCTGCAGTCTCGGTGCGCACCACGTCCATGCCGACACCGCGGCCGGAGACTTCGGTAAGGGTTTTCGCCGTCGACAGCCCGGGATGGAAAATCAGGTCGGCCACCTCGGCATCACTGGGCGTGTCCCCCGCTTTCAGGGCGCCGATCTCCAGCGCCTTGGCGCGAATGCGCGCAAGGTCGAGCCCCGCGCCGTCATCGGCCAGCGCTAGCCGGACTTCGTTGCCTTCCTGCGAAACTTCCAGGCGGATGTCCCCCATCTCGGGCTTCCCCGCGGCGGCTCGTCCTTCCGGCGACTCGATGCCGTGGCTCACGGCGTTCCGCAGCAAGTGCTCGAAGGGCCCGGTGATGCGCTCGAGTACCGCGCGATCGAGTTCCGTCGTCCCGCCGCGAATGTCCAGGTTGGCACGCTTTCCCAGGTCCTTGGCGGTCTGCCGCACGATCCGATAGAGGCGCTCGGCCAGGCTGGCGAAGGGCACCATGCGCACGCGCATCAGGTCCTGCTGCAGGTCGCGATTCAGGCGCGCCTGCGTCGCCAGCGCAGTCTCCGTGCTGTTGGTGGCGTGCAGCAGGCTCTGGTGGACGGTCTGCACGTCGTTCACCGACTCGGCCATCAGCCGGGTCAGCTCCTGGAAGCGCGTGAACCGATCGAACTCCAGCGGGTCGAATCCTTCCTTGCCGCGCGTGTCGGCCGCGCGCGCCTGCATCTGCGACTCGGCCTGGATCTCGATTTCGCGCAGCTGGCCGCGCAGCTTCACGACGTTGTCGGTCAGTTCGTTCATCGCGGCCTTCAGCGCGCGCATCTCGGCCTCGATGCGGCTGCGGGCGATCGACACTTCGCCCGCCTGGTTGACCAGGCGGTCGATCATGTCGGCGCGCACCCGCAGCATTGGCCGCGCGGCATCGCCTTCCCGGACCAGCGGCATGCCTGCTTCGGCAAGCGGCTGCGCGGGCGCGGCCTTGCCCGCAAGCGGGGCAACCCTCACCGGCGCCGCCGGTACCCCGGATGCACCGGCAACCTCGCCCGCAGCGAGCTGGTCATACAGGTTGCCGACGCGATCGATCGCCCCCTCGAGCTCATCGAACAGGCTCGCCGGGAGATCTTTCAATGCAAGGGCTTTTTCGATGCGCGACTCGGTGGCATGCGTGAGCTCGCCGAGGCCCATGGCGCCGGCCATGCGCGCGCCGCCCTTGAAGGTATGCAGCAGTCGCTGCAGGGAACGCGCGGTTTCGCGATTGTCGGGCGCCGCGCGCCACTCGCGGAACGCGGCACCGATGGCGGGCATGAGTTCGGCCGCCTCTTCGACGAAGACCTCGAGCAGTTGCGGATCGATCTCGTCATCGGGGCGCTGCCGGCGTTTTTCGATCACAGCATTGTCGACCACGGCATCCGCGCCCCCGCTCGGGGCGGCGCCGGCGGGAACGACCAGCGCGATGCGCGGCGCCTCCGCGCCGGGAGTCGCGTCATCGGCCCGCGGCAGGATCGCCTCTTCCTCGGGTAGCAGACCGGTGGACGCGTCGCGATGAAACTCGACAGGCGCCGGCGCAGACGCAGGCGCACCGGAGACCGCCGCGAGCCGATCCATCAACACGGGCTGCGGCGCCGGCACACGCAACATCACCGCCGCCGAGACCATGGTATCGAGCGCCTCGATGGCGTCGCTGACAAGCTGCTCTTCGTCGCTAGACAAGGACTCCGTCGAAAGGCGTGACAGCGCCGATTCAAACGCGCGCGCAAGCTCGCGCAGCACCCCGAGCTGCACCGTGCCCGCGATGCCGGCGAGGGTATGCGTTGCCCGCAACATGGCATCGCTGATGACGCCGTGATTCTTCAGCGTCTCATGCTCCTCGTGGATCGTGCTCAGCAAGGCGTGCGCCTCGCCGCTGAAGAGCGTGAATAATGTGGCAGACACGCTGTTCTCGCCGAGCATGACGCTCGCTTCGTCGGACGGGGCAGGCGCCTCGGGAGCCGGGACGGCCAGAGGTGGCGCAACGGGTAGCGCAACGGGCGGCGCAACGGCAGCCGCCGGGACAGTCTCCGTCGCCGCTGCCTGCCCTGTGGCTGCGGCGGGCGCCGAATCGTTCTTCAATGCCTCCACGATGGCAAGCAACTCGCCTTCGTCGGCGGCGACGCCGCCCGCCTGCAGCTTGGCGACCGCGTCAGTGAAGTAGGCATGCGCGCGCGCCACCATGTCGAGCAATGCCTGCGTGGCGACGCGTTCTTCCTGGAGCCAGCGGTTGAGCGTCTTCTCGACCGCCCATGCCGTCTCGCCCAGCCGCATGAGGCCCACCATGCGGCCGCTGCCTTTGAGCGTATGGAAACCGCGCCGCACCGCCGTGAGCACGCCCGCGTCATTGGTCCGCTCGCGCAGCAAGGCGAGATTTTCCGCGATGGCGGAGAGCACTTCGCCGGCCTCCTCCAGGTAGACCGACAACAGTTCTGCATCCACCGACTCGGTGCTGGCCTGGAGAAGCCGCGCCGCTTCCGGAGAGGTTTCGGCGCTTGCCGCGGCCGCGGGTGCGATGCCTTGCACTGCCTGCGCGAGTTCCGGCGCCATGGGCAAGGATGTGCCCTCGATCAATTTGAGCGCTTCAGTGGCCCGTTGTTCGAGCGCAGCGTCGGCTATCAACCCGGCATCGGCGCGAATGGCCTCCAGGTCCTTCTTGAGCTCGGCCTTCAATTGCACATCGTCGGGAGTGCGCTTCCACTGCTCGAACAGCGCCTGTGCCTTTTCCTGCTGGGTCGCGAGTTGCACCTCGATGGACGCCGTCGCGTTTGACATGGAAGGCGCCGATTCGGCGCCCGCCTCGCCGTCGTGCTTGGTCATTTTCAGGATCGGCGCCATGATGGCGTCGAAATCGGCTTCGCCGCGCGCCAGCGCCTCGATGTAGAAGCCCAGCCCCGACAGGGGCTGCGCAATGGCTTCGAATTCCGACTGTTTGGGCGTGTAGGCCGGTTCGGCGATGCGCGCAATTTCGCTCACCGCCGAGTCGAGCGTTGCGCGCGCCCGCGACTCCCCCAGCACGTCAAGCGCACTGTCCAGCTGGGTCAGCGGCCGGTCCAGCGTCGCCAGCCTGGCGCGTTTCGCGACGCTCGGGTCGCGGAAGAACTCGTCCAGGACCGATTCGACTTCGCGCAGGTTCTGCTGCATCTCGGCGACGACCTGGTTCACCATCAGTCGCTGCTGCGCGTGCCGCGACATGTCGTCGAGCAAGGCCACGCCCGGCGCCGTGCGCAGCAGCTTGCCCTGCATCCCGGTGGCGAGGCGCTCACACACGAATGCGCTGTTGCGCGCAAAATCGGCATCGTCGCCAGACAGGGTGCCCTCGGACATTCGATCCAGCGCGTGTTCGGCCAGGAGCAGCGCCACCGCCTGCTCGAGCGCAACCGCCTCGTTCATGCTCCCCGCCTCGCGACCCGCCCATTCGCCCGTCTCCACGATGCGCGCAACCAGCTTGATCAGGGCTGGCTGGCCCAGGTCGATGCTGCGCGTCGCCAGCGCCTGCGCGGCGCTGTTGAAGGCGGGCAGCGCCGAGGGGTGCCCCGCGGCAAAGCGGTTCCAGGATTCCTTGGCCTGCAGCAGCAAGTCGTGCGCAGGTTTGATCGCGGCCGGGGGCGCGGCCTGCGCCGCCGCGTCGGCGGCCGGCAGGGTGGTCTGCAGGTGAAACGTCTCCTGCACCTGACGCACGAGATCACTGACAGGATGCGCCTGCGCCACGTAGTAAAGCGTTTCGCGCAACAGGCGTTCGGCAACATTCTGCGAGCCCTCGCCAAGGCGGCGTATCTGCGTCTCGATGCGATTGCACAGGCGACGCGCATCCAGCGCTGGCGGCAGGCCGTTGCGCGCCAACGCATCGAAATAGGCCAACGCGGCCCACCAGAAGGTCCGCTGCGGCGTCGGTCCCTGCGTGCGTTCGATCGCATCGACCGCGCCATGCATGTCGGCGATGCCACCGGGATCCTTCTTCAGCCAACTGACGAAGCCGCGCTGGAAGCGCACGCGCTGCTCTCGAAAATAATTCGCGGCCTCCTCGGGATGCAGTGCCACCGGCACCTTCTCGCGCCGCGGTGGTCGGTAAGTCATGTTGGGGCAATACAAGTCCACCGGATCGGGGACGCGGGCCGGATCGCGCGCGGCCAGCAATTCACCGTACACCGGGAAGAGGCGTAGCGGCTGGTTGTTGGCCCCCGCCATCAGCTGGTCGAGATAGGTGGCAATGGCGGCAACGCCGCGCGCAGCCGTCGCCAGGTTCTCCTCGCTCTTGGGCAGCGCCGCCTTTGCCATGTCGGCCAACAGGGCTTCGAGCTCCTCCATGACGCGCGTGACGCCGTCCAGGCCGACGATCTGCAGGGCGCCCGCCGCCTGATGCAGGTTGGACAGCGCGTCCTTCGCCGAACCACCCTCCAGGGACTTGAGGGTTCGCTGCAGCGCGAGATCGATCTCGCTCTTCACCCAGGAGAGCGGACCGGTGTCGAATGCGGTGCGCGTGGCGGTGGCAGGAGTCATGGCGGGGATCATGGCGCGGTCAGCTGCGCGCGCCTAACCGATCTTGAAGTTGGAGACGGATTCCTTGAGCGCCGCGGCGAGCGCCGAGAGCTGCGCAATGGCGTTGGCTGTGCGCTGCGTGCCCTCCGATGCCTGCTGCGTGATCCGCAGGATGTCGCCCATGCTGCCGGCCGCCGCAGTGGCCGACCGGGCCTGCGCGTCCGTGGTGGTGGCGATTTCCGCGATCAGCGCCGCGAGCTTCTTCGACACTTCCTCGATCTCGGCCAGCGCGCGACCCGCCGCATCGGAGAGCCGCGCGCCCTCGACCACGCCCTGGGTGCTGCGCTCCATGGCACCCACCGCATCGTGGGTGTCGGTCTGGATGATCTTGACGATGGCGCCGATCTGCTTGGTTGCCTCGGCGGAGCGTTCCGCAAGCCGCTGGACTTCCTCCGCAACCACGGAAAACCCGCGCCCTGCTTCGCCGGCGCTGGCCGCCTGGATGGCCGCGTTCAACGCCAGCACGTTGGTCTGCTCGGTGATATCGGCGATGAGGTCCACGATCTCGCCGATCTCCTGCGAGGATTCGCCCAGCCGCTTGATGCGCTTGGACGTTTCCTGGATCTGGTCGCGGATCTCGTTCATACCAGAGATGGCGTCATGCACGGCCTGCGCGCCCTTGCCCGCGGCATTCAGCGACTGTTTGGCCACTTGCGCCGATTGGTTGGCGCTGGCCGTCATCTTGTTCATCGCGCGCGCCGTATTGAGCACCGAGGCGCTGGTCTGCTTGATTTCACGCGACTGGTAGTCGGCGGCCGCCAGGAGCTGCGTCGAGGTGATCTGCGCGCCTGCCGCCGCAGTGGACACCTGTTCGGCGGTGTCGTTGATGCGGCCCACCAGCTTGGCCAGTTCCTCCACGGTGAAGTTCACCGAGTCCGCGATGGCACCGGTGATGTCCTCATTGACAGTCGCCCGAACACTCAGGTCGCCGTCGGCGATGCTGCCCATTTCATTCATCAGGCGCAGGATGGCGTCCTGGTTGGCCTGGTTCTGCATGTCGGCCTTGACGCGCTGGCGCTCGGCCTCCTCGCTGCGCAGGCGCTCATCGGTGACGTACACCCGCACCATCGCCCAGACGATGCCTGCCGACAACAGCAACACCAGCGCCAGCACGATGAAGTTGGCCGCGCGACCGGCAAGTTCCTGCTCGTAGACTTCGACCATCTTTTGCGTGGTGGCAAGCAGCGCCTCGGATTCGTCCACCACGCGGCGCGACGCGATCCTGGCGTTCACCAGCGGCTGCAGGTTGCCGACGATCGAATTCATTGCCGCCTGAAATGCACCGTAGGCGCCCTCCAGGTCGACCAGACGCTGTTGCGCCTGGGCGTCGGCGGGCTTGCGCGCGCCCTCGCTGCCTTTCTGCAACCCCGAGAGCAATTCACCGAAGGCCGCAGCATCGCGGTCGATCAGCGAGGCAATCTGCGGATCGATGACGTCCCCGCCCATCAAGGCATTGGCATTCTTGGCCAGCCGCTGCGTCAGCGTCACCATGCGCGCCGATGCCGAGATCTCGCGTGCCGGCGCATTGGCCTGGACCTTGGCAGCCTGCACCTGCTCGGCAAGGTCCATCAGGGCCGGATTGCTGCTGTTGATGGAGCGCACCGCGGCGCCAAGGCCGACGAGGTTCTTTTGCTGCGCCAGCACCACGCTCACGCTGCGCTCGGTCTGGTCCCAGCCATTTTTCAGCACATCGAGCACCGGCTGCACCACATCGGAGCTGGGAGGAACATTGACGCCCGAGGCAATGCCGCCTTGCGTCAGCAAGCTCATGCCGGACACGAATTGCTCGCGCGATTCCTGCAGCTGGCGGAACGCGGCCGCGTTGCCGGTGAGCGCGTCCTGGGTGGACTTGGCGATGCGCTGCGTCAGCATGCGCATGTTGGCCCCGGTTGAAAGGTAGATGGCACTGTGCGTCGCCTGGCGGTTGTCGACCACGATGGTGACGACCGCGATGAAGATCATCGCGAGCAGTACCGTTCCCAGCAGGATGTATTGCCGCAGCACCGGCAGCTTGCCGATCAACGGCAGCGGCCGCGCGGAGGCGCGTGTCGCGGCGGGCTTGCCTTTGGCCGAAGGCCCACTTGTGGAAGGCTTGCCTTGCGCCGTTTCGGCAGGAGCGACCGCCTTCCTGTCGCCGGCCGCGACACTGCCCTGCGCCGCTTTCACGTTACCCGCCGCGGGCTTCTTCCCCTTGCTGAACCAACCGGGAATCTTCAACGCCATGACTGCCTCCCCATGCGCAGCATCGCCTGCGCCAACCATTCGACGCCTGCGCGCATCACGACACGCCTGCCTGCAAGAATTCTTCGCTCGTGACAAGGCGCTGCATTTCCAGTTCCGTCCAGCACCGCCCGTCTGCATCCAGCAAATCTGCGCCCGCCCACGCCGGCCTTGCGCCCGCGCCCGCCACGTCCGCCTGGCCCGGCTTCATGTGCTCGATCACGCGCAGGCCCAGCATGCGGTCCACCAGTATGCCGGCCCTTGCCTGGTAGCGATCGGCCGCCAGCACGATGCGCGCTTCGGGCGTGCGTACCGTCGCGGGGCCCCCGGCAAAGCGCGACAGGTCCACCACGCTCACCAGCACGCCACGCACGTTGGCCAGGCCGAGGAACCACGGCTTGGTCAGCGGCACCGGGGTGACATCGGGCACCGGCACGATCTCACCGGCATCCTCCAGCTTCAGCATCCAGTTGCGCGCGCCCGACTGCAAGCCGAGCCGGGACGTCGACACCGGCTCTCCCGCCGCTTCGCGCAATCGGGCGGCGAGCGACTCCTGGAACTTGCGCAGGCTTGGTCTTGTTTCCATGACGATACCGGCATGCGCCGCAGCTGGGCCCAACTCAATCAGGGCAGCGCGACGATCTTGGCCAGCAGCTCCTTTGCGTTGATGGGTTCGACCAGGTAATCCTTGGCGCCCTGGCGCATGCCCCAGACCTTGTCGGTCTCCTGGGACTTGCTGGTGCACATGATGACCGGAATATGTTTGGTGCTGGGCTCGCGCGCGATGGTGCGCGTGGCCTGGTAGCCATTGGTGCCGGGCATCACGACATCCATCAGGATCACATCCGGCATCTCGGTGCGCGACTTCGACACGGCTTCCTCGCCGCTTCCGGCGACGATGCACTGGTAGCCGCACTTGGACAGGGTTTCCAGCAGGAATTGCCGCTCCGTGGGGGAGTCGTCGACGATGAGAATCTTCTTGGCGGCCCCCGCATTTGCCGCGGTGGAGGCGGCCATCATGCGCGCATCGGCACGTGCTTGCCGACCACCTTGAGCAGCGCTTCCTTGTCGAAAGGCTTGGTGAGGTATTCGTCGGATCCCACCATGAGTCCGCGCGCGCGATCGAACAGGCCGTCCTTCGAGGACAGCATCACCACCGGGGTACCCGCGAAGCGCGGGTTCTTCTTGATCAGGGAACAGGTCTGGTAGCCATCCAGCCTCGGCATGAGGATGTCGCAGAACACCAGGTCGGGCTGATGATCTGCAATCTTCGACAAGGCATCGAAGCCATCTTCGGCCAGGATCACGGAACAGCCGGCCTGAACGAGGAAGATTTCGGCGCTGCGGCGGATGGTGTTCGAGTCGTCGATCACCATCACCTTGATGCCGTGCAGGTCCCTGACTCCGAGGGCTTCCTCCTGCACCGCCTCATTTGCCGCTGGTTTCGCCGTTTCGGTCACAGTCTTTGCCCAAGGGGATCGACAAGCGGCCACGGGACGGAACTGTCATAGCGGCGCTGCCTTAGCCGTGGACTATACCGCCAACCCCTGAGAAAACAAAGTGTTGCGCATATTCTGACGGCATAAAACAAGGCCTGCAAAGGCCCGATCACCGGCAACGGCGAATCCTCGCGCTCGACGCGGGAAGTGTAGGGAAGGCTGCTGGCGTTACGGCGAAGATGCGAGGGAACGGCGATTGCGCCAATCGTCGCACGTCTTGCGCGAGGAATAGGACCTCGCGCCGGGCGATGGATTTACACCGCCACCATTTCGAAATCTTCCTTGCGGGCGCCGCACTCGGGGCAGGTCCAGTTGATGGGCACATCCGCCCATCGCGTGCCAGGGGCGATCCCCTCTTCCGGCGAACCGGCCGCCTCGTCATATATGTATCCGCAAATCAGGCACATCCACGTCTGGTAGTTCTGGGCAGCGTCGGTCATCGGAAAAAATGCATGGGTTACAATGGGAAGCCGCATCTTACCCGGTTGCCCCATGCGCCGCCACCGTTGGTCACCGCAAGAATGGGGCAGTCGTCATTGAGCCGCCATCCGGCTCGTCCACCCCACCGGAAAACATGGCCTCTTCCGCCCCCCCGCCCATCGTGCTCGTCTTTGCCGGCACGGACCCGACCGGAGGCGCCGGCATTCAAGCCGACCTGCTGACCCTGGCATCCATGGGCTGCCACGCCCTGACCGTGGTCACCGCCATCACCATCCAGGATACGGCAGGCGTGGACGGCGTCCTCGCCATCGACTCGGACTGGGTCGTCGACCAGGCGCGGCTGGTGCTGGAAGACATGCCCGTGGTGGCTTTCAAGGTCGGCATGGTCGGCAGCGTGGAAAACATTGCCGCCATCGCCGAGGTCGTCGCCGACTATCCGGACATCCCGCTGATCCTCGACCCCGTGCTGGCATCCGGGCGCGGCGATGAACTGGCATCCGAGGACATGGTGTCGGCGCTGTGCGAGCTGCTGTTGCCGCAAACCACCATCATCACCCCCAACAGCCAGGAAGCACGTCGCCTTGCCCGGGCCGCCGTCATGCAGGCATCGGACGATGATGAGGAGGACGGAAGCAGCGCGCCCGATCCTTCGGAAGATGCCGATGACGATCCCGATCTTGCCGAATGCGCGCGGCGCATCCTGGCGATGGGCTGCGAATACGTGCTCATTACCGGCACCCATGAAAACACGCCGCAGGTGATCAATACCCTGTATGGCGAAGAAGGCGTGATCCGCACCGACACCTGGGAGCGGCTGCCGGGCACCTATCACGGCTCGGGCTGCACGCTGGCCTCCGCCATCGCGGCCACCCTGGCCAACGGCCTGGACATGGCCGAGGCGGTGCGCGAAGCGCAGGAATACACCTGGCAGTCGCTGGCGGCCGGCTTTCGGCCCGGCATGGGCCAATTGATCCCCGACCGATTTTTCTGGGCGCGCGAAATCAATGGCGGCACCGACGATGGCGAAGGCAACGGCGGGCCGAATGGTGAACGCGGCGACGGGCTCAGCGATGGGCGCAACGATTAAAGGCCTTTACGCGGTCACGCCCGACGAAGCCGATACAGCCACACTCTGCGCGATGGTGCATGCAGCCCTCGAAGGCGGCGCCTCCGCGATCCAGTATCGAAACAAGGTTGCCGACCACGCCCTGCGCCGTGAACAGGCGCTCGCGCTTGCCGCACCGTGCCGGCAGCACGGCGTCCCGCTCATCATCAACGATCACCTGGATCTGGCGCTCGACATCGGCGCCGACGGCCTGCACCTCGGTGCGGAAGACGGGGACATCGCGGCGGCACGCCGCGCACTGGGCCCCAGCAGGCTGCTCGGCGCCTCCTGCTACAACCGCTTCGAGCTCGCGCTCGCGGCACGTGATGCAGGGGCCGACCACATGGCCTTCGGCGCTGCATTCGCCTCGACCACAAAGCCTGATGCGGTGAGTGCGCCGCTCGCGCTCTACGCACGCGCGCATGAGACGCTGGGCGTGCCGGTGGTCGCGATCGGCGGCATCACCGAAACCAATGCAGCACCGCTCATCGCGGCCGGCGTCGATGCCCTCGCCGTGATCACGGCGCTGTTCGGCGCCCCCGACATCACCGCGGCGGCACGCCGCTTCATTTCCTTGTTCAAAGAGAACCGACACCCATGACATCGCGCAACGAAACCTTGTTTGCCCGCGCCCAGAAGAGCATCCCCGGCGGCGTGAATTCACCCGTACGAGCGTTCAAATCGGTCGGCGGCACGCCGCGCTTCATCACCCGCGGCGAGGGCGCGCGCATCTGGGATGCGGACGATCGCTCCTATATCGACTACGTCGGCTCCTGGGGCCCGCTGCTGCTCGGCCATGCCCATCCGGACGTGGTGCACGCGGTGCGCAAGGTCGCCAAGTCGGGGCTCTCGTTCGGCGCGCCCACCGAGCTCGAAATCGAGATGGCGGAAACGCTGATCAAGATGGTGCCCAACATGGAGCTGGTGCGGCTGGTCAGCTCGGGAACCGAGGCCACCATGAGCGCATTGCGGCTTGCGCGCGGCTTCACCGGGCGCAGCCTCATCGTGAAGTTCGAAGGCTGCTACCACGGCCACGCCGACAGCCTGCTGGTCAAGGCGGGCTCGGGAGCGTTGACGCTGGGCCAACCTTCCTCATCGGGCGTGCCGGCCGAAGTGGCGCAACACACCGTGGTGCTCAGCTACAACGACACCGAGGAACTGCGCCGCACCTTCAAGGAAATCGGCGACCGCATCGCCTGCGTCATCGTCGAGCCCGTTGCCGGCAACATGAACCTCGTTGCGCCCGACCCGGCCTTCCTCGCCGAGATGCGCGCGCTGTGCACGCAGCATGGCGCGGTGCTGATCTTCGATGAAGTGATGACCGGATTTCGCGTCGGGCCGCAGGGCGCGCAGGGCCTCTACGGCATCCGCGCCGATCTCATCACGCTGGGCAAGGTCATCGGCGGCGGCATGCCGGTGGGCGCCTTCGGCGGCCGGCGCGACATCATGAATCACATCGCCCCCCTGGGCGGCGTGTACCAGGCGGGCACGCTCTCCGGCAATCCGGTGGCCGTGGCCGCGGGCCTCGCCACCTTGCGCGCGCTGCAGGCGCCGGGATTCTTCGACCGCGTGACCTACACCGCAAAGCTGCTCGTCGACGGCCTCATGGGCGCGGCCGCCCATCACGACATCGCGTTCTCGGCGCAAAGCGTGGGCAGCATGTTCGGCCTGTACTTTCGCGAGCAGGTGCCCGCCAGCTTCACCGAGGTCATGCAATGCGACAAGGAGCGCTTCAACCGCTTCTTCCACGCAATGCTCGGGCGCGGCATCTACCTTGCGCCCTCGGCCTATGAAGCGGGCTTCGTCGGCGCCGCGCATGGCGAGGCGGAGATCCGCGAGACGCTCAGCGCGGCCGAAGCCGCATTCGCCGCCATCGCGAAAAATTAAACCCCTGATAATGATTCGGTTGGCAAGCCAAGCAGGATGGGGCTTATCACACAGGATTGATAGTAATTATTTTTTCAGCGAGTCGCGGATCTCGCGCAGCAACTTGACTTCCTCGGGCGGCTCGGCGGGTGCGGCGGGCGCCGGCGGCTCCGCGCGGTTCAACTTGTTCATCGCCTTGATCATCAGGAACACCGCCCAGGCGACGATGATGAACGAGATCGCGGTGTTGAAGAACAGGCCGTAGTTGAGCGTCACCGCACCCGCCTTCTGCGCCGCATCAACGCTCATGTAGGGACCGGGCGTCGCGCCGTCCCTCATCACGAGAAATAGGTTGGAAAAATCCACCTTGCCGAGGATGAGGCCGATCGGCGGCATGATGATGTCCTTCACCAGCGAATCGACGATCTTGCCGAACGCCGCGCCGATGATGACGCCGACCGCCAGGTCGACCACGTTGCCGCGCATGGCGAATTGCTTGAACTCGTTGAGCATGTTGCCTCCCTCTGGATAAAAACGTTCGCAGTGTAGCCGATCTCGGGTGCCGGGCTTCACAACAGGAAGAAAGTGGCCAGCCCCAGAAAAATGAAGAACCCGCCGCTGTCGGTGCAGGCGGTGATCATCACCGAGGAGCCCACCGCCGGGTCGTGGCCGAGCTTGACCATGGTCACCGGAATCAGCACGCCCATGCTGGCGGCGAGCAGGAGGTTGAGCACCATGGCCGAGGTCATCACCAGGCCGAGCGGCACGCTGCTGTACAGGTACCACGCGAGAAGCCCCAGGAGGCTGCCCCAGATGAGCCCGTTGACCAGCGCCACGCTCAATTCCTTGCGGTAGAGTTTCTTCGCATGCTCGGGCTGTATCTGACCGAGCGCCGCCGCGCGCACGATCATGGTGATGGTCTGGTTGCCCGAGTTGCCACCGATGCCGGCAACGATGGGCATGAGCGCGGCGAGCGCCACCAGTCGCTCGATCGAGCCTTCGAACGCGCCGATGACGCGCGAAGCGATGAAGGCTGTCACCAGATTCACCGCCAGCCAGGCCCAGCGGTTCTTCACGCTGTCCCACACCGAGGCAAAAATATCCTCTTCCTCGCGCAGGCCGGCCTGGGCCAGCGCTTCGCTCTCGGACTTGTCGCGGATGTAGTCCACTACCGTGTCGATGGTCAGTCGCCCGACCAGTTTCCCCGCTTCATCGACCACGGCGGCGGATACAAGGTCGTAGCGCTCGAAGGCCTGCGCCGCCTCCTGCGCCTTGTCATCGGGGTAGAGCGTGACCATGTCGGTCTTCATGACCTTGGCCACCGAGGCCTCCAGGTCGGTGACGATGAGCAGGCTGAGCGGCAGCACGCCCTTCAGGCGCTGGTCATCGTCGACCACGAAGACCTGGTCGGTGTGGCCCGGCAGCTCGTCGAATCGGCGCATGTAGCGCGTGACTACTTCCAGCGTTACGTCATCGCGCACCGATACCACATCAAAGTCCATCAACGCGCCCACGGCATCCTCGGGATAGGACATGGCGGCGCGCAGCTGCTCGCGCTCTTCCACCGGCAGCGCCTTGTACACGTCGGCCATGACGTCATCGGGCAGGTCGGGCGCAAGGTCGGCGATCTCGTCAGCTTCGAGCTGCTCGGTGGCCGCGACCAGTTCGTCCGGGTCCATGCTGCGAATGAGCGACTCGCGCACCGCGTCGGACACTTCGAGCAGGATTTCGCCGTCACGCTCGGCCTTGACCAGGTCCCAGACGATGATCCGCTCATCGAGCGGCAGCGACTCCAGGATGAAGGCGACATCCGCCGGGTGCATGTGGTCGAGCTTGGCCCGCAGCTCGGCGCCGTTCTGCCTTTGCACCAGCGACTCGACCAGTTCGTGGCGCGTCATCTCCTGGCGCTCAACCAGGCCCTCGACCAGCTGATGGCGACGCAGCAGCTCCTGGACCTCGCGCAGGTCTTCCTGCAGGTCTTCGAGTTCCTTCTTGGGGTCGACGACGGCGTTCATGTCCGGTGGCGCGTCCGCGGGGTGTTGGATGGAGCGCCACTGCCGATGCATCGACGTTTGCCGGTGTGTGCACGGGCCGCGCGCGGCTGCGGCGATTCTAACGCCCGGCTGTATCATCGGGAGGGAAATCCTCCAGCCCTCACGAAAAATTTCCACGCATGAGCTCCCGCAATCAACTCGCCGCCGACGTGCGCCCTAGAGCCTGTTGGTACAAGGGGGCTGCGCGCCCCCTTGCATATCCCCCGACTCCAGTGCGCGCACGTCACCCAGCCGCATGAGCACTGATTCGCATCTCGCCGACGACGTGCGCCCTAGAGAGGTGGTCGGTTGGGCCATGTACGACTTCGCGAATTCGGGTTACACGACGGTGGTGATCACCGCCATCTACAACGCCTGGTTCGTCTCCGGCATCGCGGGCCGTGCGGCGTGGGCAACCTTCGCGTGGACTGCGGCGCTGTCGATTTCCTATGCGGCCATCCTGGTTTCGGCTCCGTTCATCGGCGCCTGGGCCGACGCGCATGCGGCGAAGAAACGCATCCTTGCCATCACCACGGCCGGCTGCATCGTCTTCACCGCCGCGCTGTCGCTGGCCGGGCCAGGCGACGTGGCGCTGGCCATGCTGTTCATCGTGCTATCGAACTTCTTTTTCGGCACCGGTGAAAACATCGTCGCCGCATTCCTGCCGGAACTGGCGCGTGGGGAGGCCCTGGGCAAGGTGTCGGGCTGGGGTTGGAGCCTCGGCTACCTGGGCGGAATCGTTTCGCTGGGCGCGGCACTCGCTTGGGTGAACCACGCGCGCGCGCTGGGCCAGACGGGCGCCGAATTCGTGCCGACCATCATGCTGATTACCGCGGTGCTGTTCCTCCTCGCCAGCCTGCCGACCTTTCTGTTCCTGCGCGAGCGCGGCTCAGCGCGACCCGCGGCAGGGGGGGCAATGCGCGAGGCGTATGCGCGCGTGAGCGAGACCCTGCGCCACGCGGCGCGTTACCGCGACCTGCGCCGCTTCCTGCTGTGCCTCGTGTTCTACCAGGCCGGCATCCAGACCGTCATCGCGCTGGCCGCCATCTATGCCGAACAGGCGCTGGGATTCTCCACCGGCGACACCATCGTGCTGATCCTGCTGGTCAACCTGACGGCAGCGCTGGGCGCCTTCGCCTTCGGCTATGTGCAGGACCGCATCGGGCATGTGGCCGCCATCGCCTGGACCCTCGTGGGCTGGATCGCCATGACGCTGATCGCCTGGCAGTCGGAGACGCGCGCATCGTTCTGGGTCGCAGCAAACATCGCCGGCATCTGCCTGGGTTCATCGCAATCGGCCGGGCGCGCACTGGTGGGCTGGCTCAGCCCGGCGGACCGGCATGCCGAGTTCTTCGGCCTGTGGGGATTGGCGGTCAAGCTCTCGTCCATCCTCGGACCACTGACCTACGGCACGGTGACCTGGGTGTCCGCGGGCAACCATCGCCTTGCCATGCTCGTCACCGGCGCGTTCTTTCTGGTGGGTTTGGCACTGCTCTTCGGCGTGGACGCGCGGCGCGGGCGCGAGGCGGCCGCGCCGCGCGCGCAAATCGTCAGCTGACCCTAGAATCCCCGCTACTTGCACCATAGGCCTCGCACCATGACACCGCACATATCCTCACGCCTCCCGGAAGTCGGGACCACCATCTTCACGGTGATGTCGCAACTTGCGACGCAGCACGGCGCCATCAACCTCGGGCAGGGGTTCCCCGATTTCGACAGCGATCCGCGCCTGCACGCGCTGGTCACCGAGGCGATGCGCGCCGGGCACAACCAGTACGCGCCGATGACCGGCATCCCGGCGCTGCGCGAAGCCATTGCGGCCAAGGTAGAGCGCAGCTATGGCCACGCCTACGACCCGAATACCGAGATCACGGTCACCGCCGGAGCGACGCAGGCGCTGCTCACCGCCATCCTGTGCGCGGTGCATCCGGGCGACGAAGTCATCGTGCTCGAACCCGTCTACGACAGCTACGTGCCGGCCATCCGCCTTGCGGGCGGGCGCGCGGTGCCCGTGGCGCTCAATCCCGCCGACTACAGCGTGCCATGGGACCGGGTGCGCGCTGCGATCACGCCGCGCACGCGCATGATCATGCTCAACTCGCCGCACAATCCGAGCGGCGCGGTGTTCTCGGCCGCGGACCTGGATGCGCTGGAAGCCATTGTCCGCGACACCAGCATCCTGATCGTGTCCGACGAAGTCTACGAACACATCATCTTCGACGGCCTGGCGCACCAGAGCGTGGCGCGACGCCCGGCGCTCGCCGAGCGCTCGTTCGTGGTGTCCTCGTTCGGCAAGACCTTCCATGTCACCGGCTGGAAGATCGGCTATTGCTGCGCGCCGGCGGCCTTGAGCGCGGAGTTTCGCAAGGTGCACCAATTCAATGTGTTCTCCGTGTCCACGCCCATGCAGCATGCGCTGGCGGGGTTCCTGCGCGATCCGGCACCCTACGAGACCCTGCCCGCCTTCTACCAGGCCAAGCGCGACCGCTTCCGCGCCGGCCTCGCGCAATCGCGCTTCCGGCTACTGCCCTGCCCGGGCACCTACTTCCAGGTGGTCGACTATTCGGCCATCAGCGAAGAAAGCGAGGAGGCCTTCGCGCGCCGCCTCACGGTCGAGCTGAAGGTCGCAGCAATCCCGGTAGCGGCGTTCTATGACAAGCCGGTGGAGCGGCGCGTGGTGCGCTTTTGCTTTGCCAAGAAGGACGAGACGCTGGATCTGGCGACGGCGCGACTGCGCGCGCTGTAAGGCGTTATATCTCCGGCATAGCGGCCGAAATTGGACAGCAAGCCGCGCGGGTCTCTCCAACTGCACGGCCGAGCCCGCGCAGCAGGCCGCGCGATCCAGCTAGCGCGCGTTCGCTGGCGCGTTCAAGCTCCACACCGCCGCGCGCCAGCGCAGGGTGATCAGCAGAATGGCCAGGATGCCGATCACGGCATACAGGCTGGCGATGGCGGCGAAACCAAACCGGCCGATCAGCGGCCCGATCGCAAACAAGCCGATCGGCAACCCATAGATCATCAGCATGCGCAGCCCCATGACACGGCCGCGGTACTGCTCGCCGGCACAACGCAGCATCACCACGGCGATCGGCGTCACGCAGATGCTTTGGACCATTCCGCAAAGCATCAGCAATGCAATGCCCAGCGGCAGATTCTGCACATTGGCGAACACCAGCAGGAGCAGGTGCCAGACAAGGCCGGCGATAATCATGACACGCGCCGTTCGAGCCGCAATATGGGTTCCTCCCAGCACCACGGAACCGATCAGGCTGCCGAATCCGAAGCTCGCAGCCATGTAGCCCAGTTCGGTCTGGCCCACGCCGTATACATTCTTCGCCACGTAGGGCAGCAGCCCGAAGAACACCGGATAGGCACTGAGGTTGACCAGGAAGGCGAGTGACGTGGCTGCCAGCAGCGCCGGCTGGGTGCGCACGTAGGCGGCTGCCTCGCGCAGTTCGCGCCATGGGGAGGCCCGCACCGTCGCAGGGGCGCCACCCTGCACCGCACCGACCCGGCTTTGGGGCGCGATGCGGCCTTCGCGCACGCCCAGCGTCAGAAGAAAACTCGCGGCATAGAAACAGGCGATCACCACATAGGCAGGGCCCATGCCGAATGCGGCCACCGCGCCTGCGCCTGCCAGGGCGCCCGCAACGCGGGCCGAATCCACGTTGGCGCGCGAAATGCCCATTGCACCCATTAGCAGTCCCGGCGGCATGATCTCGCCACTGAGCGCATACCGGGTAACCAGGTCCGCGACGCGCAAGACGCTGACCAGGGTGGCCACCGCCAGCACCAGGATTGCGTTGAGCTGATGGGTGAACGACAGCGTCATCACCGTAAGTGCCAGCATCACTGCGCAAGCGCGCGTGAAGCACAACAAGTTGCGGTGGCCGATACGGTCTCCCAAGAGGCCGAACACCGGCGAGAGCAGCGCGCCGAAATACATCAGCCCACCGAACACGGCGAGCAGCATCACCGACCCGGTCTCGACCAGCACGTACCAGCCAAGGATGATCGTTTCCATCTCCAGCGCCCAGGAGGACGCCAGCTCCGCGGGCCACAGGAAGCGGAAGCTGCGCACCTGGAATGGCGCGAGCATGGCAATGCGCTTTGGGGTGGTCAACGGAAGCTGCCGGTCACGCCCGGAATGCGGTGCTCCGGGCAAACTGCGGGATGGGGACGATGTGCACGCGCTGGCATGCGCGCAAGAGTATCAGCAACAGTCGCTTGCACCGCACCTGCCCCAACGGTGCTTCAGCCGCATTACGCCGCGGCAAGGGACTCTTCCGCGACGAGCGCAACGATGTCCTCGGGCTGCAGCCGCAATGTCTCGAGGACGAATTGCTCCTGCGGCGCCCAATCCGGGCACAGGCCGCCGCCCGCGCGCAACGCCAGCACCTGGTCTGCCAGGAGGCCGAAGGCAATGAGCTTGTGATTGACCGTGCCGTAGTCCGGCAAGTCATCGCCCAGCATCCCGAAGTCGTGGTGATGCAGGATGGACAGGCACAGGGCGTCCGGCAGCATCCAGTTGCGCGTGAACGAGTACCCGACGCGCGCATGATGGTATCGATAGCGGTTGAGCTCGGCCGCGGTGACGCGAGCACCGGGTTGGTCCCGGAACAGATCGACGATGTCGCCGTAATCGGGAAACTGCCCGATCATGGCGGCGATACCGCAGTCGCGAAACAGGATGTAGGTATGCGCCTCGTCCGGCGTGATGCCCTCGACCCGCGAGGCCAGCCCCGCGGCGCATTGGGCCAGCGCGGTCGTGCTGTCCCAGAAACGCCGCAACAGCGGGTTCGCCCCGACCGGAAAAGCCTCTCGCAGCAACAATCCTGCCACCAGGTTGGCGCTGGCGCGCAACCCCAGGACGGCCAGTGCCTGCTGCACGGTGGCGGCCCGCGCCGTCAGCCGGTAGAACGCGGTATTCACGGTTTTCAGCAGCGATGCGGACAAGGCGACATCGCTGCCGATGAGCGCGGACAGGCGTCGCAGGTCCGGTGCCGGCGCAGCCATTTCCCGGGCGAAACGCAGCAGGATGTCCGGGCAGGGAGGGATGCGGATTTCCCGTGCGTGGGGCTCCGCCCGATCCACCAGTTCGTCGTGATCCATCATCGCCAGGTCGCTATTGTCGTCGTCCACATACATGCCAGTCCCCGCAAAGTTGTATGCCGCCCTCCTGAATATCGGCAGCCGCCGAGAAAACCTGAATCAATCAGATAGAAAGGGACAAGCCCGGGCTGCACATCGGCGCTTGAGTTCAGTAGAAATGGCAGTAATCGATGGATTAATATAATACAGACAAGGCGTACTAATTACATTTGGCAGTATTTACTGTCGCGACGTCCTAGGGAATCTGCGATGCACCCATGCGCCCCAGGATGCGTTCCGCATACCCCGCCAGATAGGCCGATTCGCGGTTGCGGTCGTAGAACTGGGGGCGCGGCAGCATCGCCGCGAGGCGCGCCGATTGCTCGGCGCCGATGAACGCCGCCCCCTGCCCGTAGTAGTGGCGCGCCGCGGCCTCGGCACCGAACACGCCCACGCCCCATTCCGCCACGTTGAGATAGAGCTCGAGGATGCGCCGCTTGTCGAGCACAGCCTCGAGCATCAGCGTGATGATCGCCTCTTCGCCTTTGCGCAGGTAGCTGCGCTCGCCGGACAGGAAAAGGTTCTTGGCCAACTGTTGGGTGATGGTGGAGCCGCCTGCCACCGCCTTGCCCTTCTTCTGGTTCTTCTCCAGCGCGCGCTGGATGCCGTCCCAATCGAAGCCTTCATGGTCGACGAACTTCATGTCCTCGGCGGCGACGATGGCGCGCTTGAGCTGCCCGGAAACGTTGGCGTAATCCACCCAGACGTACTTCAGCGTCGCGCGCGGATCCTTTTCGCGCAACTGCTCGAGACGCGCGTCCATGAAGCTGGTGCTGCCCGGCGGGCGGTACTTCAGGTAGACGATGTGCAGGAAAAACCAGGTTTGCAGCACCGCAAAGGCGATGACCAGTGCACCCACCACAATGCCCAACGCCCGCCACATCCACGCGAGGGCCTTCACGCAGGTCCTAGCCGCGCAGCATGGCAAGCACCGGCGCCGTGGCCGGACGCACGCCACGCCAGACGAAAAATGCTTCGGCTGCCTGCTCGACCAGCATGCCCAGGCCATCCGCACCGGCCGATGCGCCGTGGGTTCGCGCCCAGGCAAGGAAAGCGGTGCGATCCGCGCCTGCGCCCTTGCCGTACATCATGTCGTAGGCCATGGCACCCGCGGTGAACAGGCCATCGGGGAGCGGCGGCACTTCGCCGGCAATGCCGGCTGATGTCGAGTTGATCACGATGTCGAAACGGGCCCCGGCCAGCGCCTCCAGGGTCGAAGCCCGCACCAGCGCCCCACCCAATGCCGCCAGCGCCTGGGCACGCGCCACGGTGCGGTTCGCGATGACAAGGCCTGCGGGGTTCTCGGCGAGCAGCGGTTGCAGCACGCCGCGCGCAGCGCCCCCCGCGCCGACGAGGAGCACACGGCGCCCCGCGATGGGCACGCCGAGATTGCTGCGCAGATCGGCCACCAGGCCGCAGCCGTCGGTGTTGTCGCCGAAAATGCCATCCGGATCGAAGCGCAGCGTATTGACCGCGCCCGCCGCAGTGGCGCGCGCACTCAAGCGCGTGGCGCAGCGAAAGGCATCCTCCTTGAAAGGCACCGTGACGTTGGCGCCGCGAAATCCATCGGCCCGCAATGTCGCCACCGCCTGCGCGAAGCCGTCCAGCGGGACGAGGAGGCGCGCGTAGTCGATGTCCTGTCCCGTGGCGCGGGCAAATTCGGCATGGATGCGCGGCGACAGCGAGTGCGCCACCGGATTGCCCAGCACAAGGTAGCGATCGGTCACGATGCCCTTGGAGGCCATTCCGGAATTACCGAAATGGCCCCTGAAGTAGGAGAGTTGGAAGGGAGTATCCCCTCAATCGTGTTTGGCACCTCTATTCGCCGAACAAGCGGTCACCCTGGGCGAAGTGCCAGGTGCGGGTAATGACCAGGATGTCGGTGTCCTTGCGAACATCGGGCGGGAAAGGCGAATAGGGCGCGGCCATGCGCACGATGCGCTCGGCGGCGCGGTCGAGCAACTGGAACCCCGAGCTGCGCATGACCGCAAGCGACTCAATTTCTCCGTCGGGCTTGAGGCTCACCTCCAGCACCAGGCTGCCGTACATCTTGCCGCGGGCACCCTCCGGGTAATTGATGTTGCCGATGCGCTCCACCTTCTGGCGCCAATCGTCCACGTACTGTGCAAAGCGGTATTCGCTGGCGCGCGCGCCGACGAAATTCTTGCGCGGGCGCTTGTTGTATTCGTCGATGTTGCGCGATACCTGCGCTTCCAGCCGCGCAATGGCCAGCGTCCGGGCGGCCAGGTCGGCGCCGCTCAGCAGCGCCTTGGGCTCGGGCGCGACGGGAACAGGGACCGGTTCGGCACTGGCGGCAGGCTTGGGCTGGGTCTGCGTGAGTACCTGCCGCTGCTGGGCTTCAAGTTCCTGGATGCGTCGCTGCGCCTGGGTCACATCGGCACCGGGTGCAGTATTGGGCAGCACGGGTAACGGGGTCTTGGCGCGCCGGTTCTCATCGGTATTCCCGCCTCCGTCCAGGTTGGCCTGGGCCAGCACGTCGGGCTTGACCGGGCGTGTGCGCGACTTCGAATTCACCAGCACGACTTCGAGCGTCTGGTTGCTCATTTGGCGCATGGCGTCGGGAAGCTTGAAATGAATGGCCAGCAGCACCGCGTGCAGCACCACCGACACCGTGATGGCGACTGCCAGTACGCGTTGGGACGGCGCCAGCGTTGCCAGGGGCCCACGGTTCCAGCCTTGCCAGCGGTCGGGCCAGCGCAAGGGGGCGAGCACGCCGCGCAGCCGCGCCATGCCGGGGATGTTGTTCAAACGGCCGCTCGCTGCCTGAATAATGCCCAGCCATTGCCGCAGCCGTCGCTCCGCGGCGCTGTCCCGTCGCGAGTAGCCGCGCAGGCTCAAATCAGCGCACCCCGCTCGAATCTGCCAGTGCGCATCGCACGGCGAGCGCAGGATTGATTGCAGCGTGCAGGTTCTCCCTGTGCATGACGGATCTGGTCATCCTCATTCTTCATGTCGTTGCAACCACACCGCGAAACTGGCATTTCAATTCGGCATCCAGCAGATCGATCCCGGTGATGCTGAGCTCCACGCGCGTGCCCGGAGGCGTTTCCGGCAACGACGGCACCCGGATCACCATCGGGACATTGGCGAGGCGCACCAGATTGTCCCGCAGCACTTCGCCGCTCGCAACGTCCAGGCCCTCCTGCAGGAACCAGCGCAGGCACCAGTAGTTCTCCATGCGACGCTGGAATTCGTCGTAGGCCGAGTAAGTTACCTCGAAATCGGAGACCGCCGACAGCAGTTCCGAGGAGTTCTCACCGAAGGGAGCGGGCCTGCCTTCGACCAAGGCCAGCAGCTGCCACTGGTTCACGAGGTCGACGTAACGGCGCAGCGGCGAACTCGACCACGCGTAGTGACTCACGCCAAGGCCCTGGTGCGCGCCTGCGCCGGTGGTCATGCGCACCTTGCCATTGCCCTGTACCCGGTACACGCCGGGCACGCCATTGTCGTCGAGGAGCTTTCCCCAGGTGCTGTTGGCGAGGATCATCAATTCGGCCACCAGCTTGTCGATGGGCTGGCCACGACGGCGCACCACGATGTCGACATGCTCCCCATCGATGTTGAAGAGGTATTCCGCGCGCTCGGGCTGGTTCGGTTGCTTGCCACGCCCGGCCTCCAGCGCCAGGGCAAAGCGCCACAGGAAATGCAACTCAGTCGCGTAGGGTACGTCGTCGGGGACCCGGCCCTCGGGAAACGCCTCGTCCAGGCGCTCGGTGCCCTGGTGGCGAAGGTTGGCCGCGATCGGAACGCTCTCGATCACGGTGTGCCGGTTGAGAATTTCGAATCCTTCCTCGGCGACATCGAGGTAGAGCGACAGTGCCGGGCGCGCGCCGCCCTCGGCCAGCGAAAACACCTGGATTGCAGCCGGCGGCAGCATGGTGAGCTTCTGTCCCGGGAAATACACCGTCGACAATCGTGTCCGCGCAATGGCGTCGAGCGACGAGCCCGGCTCAAAGCCCAGGCCCGGGGCAGCAATGTGGATGCCGACACGCACGCGCCCTTCCCCGAGCGGCGTCACCGAGAAGGCATCATCGATTTCCGTGGTGCTCGCATCGTCCAGGCTGAAAGCGCTGACCGCGGCCAACGGCAGATTGGCCGGCAGGTTCGCATCGAGCTCCGGGGGAAATCCCGACCCCTTGGGGAAATGCTCGAACATGAAGCGACCGAGGTGGAAGTCGTGCGTGGAGGGCAAGGCCCCGCAACGCTCAAGCAACCGCGCCGGAGTCAGTCCTGCATCGATGCAGGCCTTTTCGAGCGCCTTGGTCTCCGGCTTGTTGCGATCGGGCTTGTACAACAGTTCGGGCAACAGGGGCCGAAATGACTCGGGCAAGCGGTTGGCCAGCAGGTCGGCGGTCCAGGATTCGATCTGCTCCTGCACCTTGCGCTTTTTTTCCAGGCCGGCCAGCGCCGCCTGCAAGGTTTCGGCGGGCGCTGCGCGGTAGCGCCCCTTGCCCTTGCGGTAGAAGTACATGGGGGCCGAATGCAGTTTCAGCAGGATGCCGGCGGCTTCCGCAGCCGCCGGTTCGTGGCCGCAATACTCGCGTGCCATGTCGGTAAACACGAATTCGTCCGCAAACACCGCGCCGGAACATTCCCACAGGAACCCGGTGTCGATCTCGGCGGCGCGCGACTCGGCATCACGCATCAACTCGGCGGCCCCGGGATTTTCAAAGCGCAGCAGCACCGCGTTGGTTTTCACCTTGCTGCGCTTGCCATGCGGCGCCTCGATCTGCAGGGCGCTGTCGGTTGCAGCGAGCACCGTACCAACCTTGAATCCGCCGTCTTCTTCGTAGAGTACGTGCATGGGCTCGCGAGAAAAAGAAACCGGTTTCGGATGCCGCCCCGGACATGCGGCAGGACCTGCACGATTCCAGGATGTTGAACGGACTGGGGATGGGCGATGCGCGGGGCCGTTCCAGCGCGGCGCAATTATATCCCGCCGCCATCGCACTTTCGCCCTTGCGCACCCTGGTACTTCCGGTTGCGCGGTCGCGATGCAGCGTGTCTGAAAGGTCAGTTCGCAATTGGGGGCGCAGTGACGCAACTGAGACGCAACTGAGACGCAACTGAGCCCCTCGAATGCCCTCCCATCGGAGGCGTGTCGGTCATTCCGAACCGGCGTCTACGGGGTGAATCCTGCAAAGCGAAGGATCAGCTCCACATGCTGCGAAAAGCTGCGGAATTGGTGGTCGCCACCTTCGACCACCACCTGTTGCGCGCCGGCATAGTGTTGCAGGGCGACGCGATAGTCGAGTACTTCATCCCCGGTTTCAAGCAAGAGCAGGTAACGCGAGGGAGTGACGGTTTCGCAGTAGAGGCCTTGCCATTGTCGCAGGTGGTCTTCGGTCAACTGATAGGCCTTCCCCGTGTACAGGTTCTGCTGCGGACCCAGGTAGGCACGCAGACCCACATGCGGCAGTACCGCCGGGTTGATCAGCACGGCACGGCAGGCATGTTTTTCCGCGAGCCAGGTGGCGTAGAAACCGCCCAGTGAACTGCCGACCAGCGTGACCTGCCCGCCGGCCCCGGCCATTTCAGCTTCGATCAACGCAATGGCGTCGAGCGGCGCGGGGGGCAGTTCCGGGCAGGCGTAACGATCGCGCTCCCCGCGCGCGGCCAACACGTCGCCAAGATGGCGCGCCTTGGTCGACTGGGGCGAGGAATTGAACCCATGCAGATAGATGATGCGCGTGCTCATTCGGCGGATCCGCCCTCGGCCGGCAGCGCGATCAGCGCTGCGTGCCCGGTGTCGGCGCCCGCGCGTTGAGCGCCGCCAGGAGTTTGGCGTGCAGGCCGCCGAAGCTGCCGTTGGACATGGCTAGGATATGGTCGCCTGCGCGGGACTCTGAAGCCAGGGCAGCGATCAATGTCTCGAGATCGGCGTGGCAGGTTACCTTGCTCCCCAGCGGCGCCAGCGCCGCTGGGGCGTCCCATTCCAGCCCACCGGTGTAGCAATGAACGCGATCTGCAGCGGTCAGGCTCGCGGCAAGGAGATCCTTCATGACGCCACGCTTCATGGTATTGGAGCGCGGCTCGAGCACGGCAACCAGGCGGGCGTTACCCACCTTGCTGCGCAATCCTGCAATCGTCGTTGCGATCGCCGTCGGGTGGTGGGCAAAATCGTCGTACACCGTGACGCCGCCGACGATCCCCCTCACCTCCATGCGTCGCTTGACGTTGCGGAACGAAGACAATGCCGCAATCGCGGTTTCAGGCGCCACCCCGGCATGTCGCGCCGCCGCGATCGCGGCCAGCGCGTTCATCCGGTTGTGCTCGCCAAGCAGGTCCCAGCAGACCCGGCCGAGGGAGCGTTCTTTTAGATGAACGTCGAACTCGGTTGGGCTCCTTACTTGCGCCCGCCAACCCGAATTTGCGCCAAACCGCTCTATGGGCGTCCAGCACCCCCGCTCCAGAACACGCTCCAGGGATGGCTCCTGGCCATTTGACACGATAAGGCCCGTTCGAGGCACGATACGAACAAAATGATGAAATTGGGTCTCGATAGCAGCCAGATCAGGGAAGATGTCTGCATGATCGAACTCGAGGTTGTTCAAAACGGCGGTGCGAGCGCCGTAATGCACAAATTTTGATCGTTTGTCGAAAAATGCAGTGTCGTATTCGTCAGCCTCGATCACGAAATGAGGGCGGTCCGTAAGCCGCGCAGAGACCCCGAAGTTCTCCGGCACCCCTCCAATCAGGAATCCTGGCGATTGGCCAGCAGCCTCCAGGATCCAGGCAAGCATGGATGACGTGCTTGTTTTGCCATGGGTTCCTGCGACAGCTAGCACCCACTTACCTTGAAGAATATTGTTCGCCAGCCACTGCGGACCGGAGACGTAAGGCAGGCCGCGATCAAGGATTGCTTCCATCAAGGGCGTGCCACGTTTCACCACGTTCCCGATGACCCACAGGTCCGGCGCCATTGCTAGCTGCGCCTCCTCGAACCCCTCCACCAGTTCGATGCCTTCCCGTTCCAACTGGGTACTCATCGGTGGATAGACGTTGGCGTCACACCCCGTTACCCGGTGGCCTGCGGCGCGAGCGAGCAACGCCAGCCCCCCCATGAAGGTCCCACAGATGCCTAGGATGTGAATATGCACCGAAAAATCTTCTTTATGTCTTTATCTATATCGAAAATAGTTCTATTTTCTTCTAACTTAGCGAATTTCGTCTTCTTGAATTCCCGCTGGACTGTTCAGGTCCGCCTGTGTCTGCCGGTTCTCCGACAAGGTGTGCCAAGGCGCGCCTTCATCTGCCGTTTCTCCGAAAGAATGACTAACGGGAGCATGCAACCGAAGGTTGCTGGTGACAGCCTGTTAGAATTTTAGCCTACTTCCCTGGCCCGACATGGAACGGCCCCTGTGCCGCTATACCTCGTCTGTCGAGCAGCCGCCGAGCTGGATGCAACCGACACCAAGCGCCATGCCCAAAGAGAACCGACAAAAACTCCAGTTGATGCGCGCCCGAATTGCGGCAGCCGCGGCGCGACTCATGGCCGAAGACGGCATCGACGACTACGCGCTGGCCAAGCGCAAGGCGGCGCGACAACTGGGGGCCGCCTCCACGCACGCCTTGCCGGACAATTCCGAGATCGAAGACGCGTTGCGCAGCTACCAGTCCTTGTACCAGGGCGAGGAACAGCGCGAGCGCATCGGCTTGCTCCGGGAACTTGCCCTGGATGCGATGCAAGCCTTTGCGGACTTCCGTCCCTACCTGTGTGGATCGATACTCAATGGCACCGCCGGTCGCTATAGCGATATCGACTTGCAACTGTTCACGGACGACGCCAAGTTGGTGGAACTGTTTCTGCTGAATCGCAAGCTCTCCTACGAGGTGGTCGATGAACGCCGACGCGTTGGCGACCAGGTGCGCGACATTCCGGTGCTTCGCCTCGACTGGGAGGGGGTCGCCCTCAACCTGGCCGTGTACCCATCCAAGAACGAACGCGTCGCCTTGCGCAACGTGTCCGGCGATCGGGTGATCGAACGCGCCGACATCGATGCCGTGAGCGAACTCCTAGCCGCGGACTGGACGGCAAAGTGAATCGCGGACGCCGCGCGGCAATCCTTGGGCTGGCGGCCATGGCAGCCGGCGCAGCGGGTTATGCGCTGCAGCGCGTCTGGCGCGCCGGCCTAACGGACGGGCATGCCTCGGCCGCAGCCTTGATGCGCTTGAGCCTCTTGGACGTGGCGGGGAAATCGCAGGCCCTGTCCCAATGGAGCAGCCGGCTGCTTCTGGTCAATTTCTGGGCCACTTGGTGCGAGCCCTGCCGCGAGGAAATCCCGGCATTGATTCGTGCCCAAAAGATTTTCGTTGGGAAAAATCTTCAAACAGTCGGTATCGCCATCGATTCGGTAGATAAAGTTTCGGAATTTTCGACAAAATACGGAATTAACTATCCTGTGCTGATGGGCGGTTTAGAGTCGATTGACCTGACGCGTCAATTGGGCAATCGCGCCGGGGCTTTGCCATTCACCGTACTGGTTTCGCCGCAAGGTGAGCTGCTGGCATCGCATTTGGGCGCACTCAACGACACTTCCTTGGAACAGTACCTGCAGCCTCACCTGGCCAGCTAGGTTTTGGCGGATTGAAGTGGCATTCCCTGCCTATTACTGTCGCTAAAATTGGACAAATAGCCTTGAATTGCGGCAAACTTGCGCCCTATGACCTCGACAAAACCCCTTGACCGCGGCTCGACGGCACGTAAAGTCAGCCTGCGTACCGTATTGGTCTTGCACGGCCCCAATCTGAACTTGCTCGGAACACGCGAGCCTGAGATCTACGGCACGGAAACACTGGACGAGATCAACCAGCGCTTGGTGCGCTTGGCCAAAGGCTTTGGCGCAGTGGTTGAATCCTTCCAGAGCAATCACGAAGGCGCACTGATTGAGCGCGTACATGCAGCGAAAACGCAGCGTATTGCGCACATCATCATCAATCCTGCTGGCCTGACGCACACCAGCGTATCGCTCCGGGACGCCTTGGCCGGCGTGGCAATCCCGTTTATCGAAGTGCACTTGTCAAACATTCATCGGCGCGAGCCGTTTCGCCATCATTCCTATTTTTCCGATCTGGCGGTCGGAACCATTTGCGGACTCGGCAGCCGGGGTTACGACCTCGCGCTACAGTCGGTATTGCAACCCGACAATTGACCGCCGGCTTGCGGGGGCGGTCGATGCGCCCGTCCGCACCACGGCAAGGAGCTGTTCAGCATGGATCTGAGAAAACTCAAGAAACTGATCGACCTGGTAGAGGAGTCCGGCATTGCCGAACTCGAAGTGACCGAGGGCGAAGAAAAAGTACGCATCGTCAAGAGCGGTCGCATTGCCAGTGATACCGCGGTGATGCTCGCAGCAGCGGCACCCGCCGTGCCATTGGCAGCGCCCGCCCCGGTGGCCGCTGCACCCGCTGTGCCTGCCGCACCAGCGCAACCCGACGGGCAGGAGCTCAAATCCCCCATGGTCGGCACCTTCTATCGTTCAGCATCGCCCGGTGCCAAGCCTTTCGTCGAGGTTGGCGACACGGTGAAGAAAGGCCAGACCGTTTGCATCATCGAGGCCATGAAGCTGATGAACGAGATTGAGGCCGACCACGACGGCGTGGTCAAGGCGGTCCTGGTCGAGAACGGCCAGCCGGTCGAGTACGGCGAACCGCTGCTGATCATTGGCTAGCGGGTCGGCGGCAGACTGGCGTGCCTGTTCAGTTGTCAATTCAGCAGTTGTCAATTCAGCAGTTGTCCATTCGGCTGTTCAGGCGACCGCTCGCGCCGGGCAATCCGGCCGTGCCGACAACGCCCTGCGTCTAAACAGAACATTCACATAACCGGCCCCCAATGCCCATGTTCCAGAAGATTCTCATTGCCAACCGCGGCGAAATCGCCTTGCGCATCCAGCGCGCCTGCCGCGACCTGGGAATTCGCACCGTGGTGGTCCACTCCGAGGCCGACAGCGAAGCGAAATACGTCAAGCTCGCCGACGAATCGGTTTGCATCGGCCCCGCGGCCTCCAGCCTCAGTTACCTCAATATCCCGGCCATCATCAGCGCCGCCGAAGTCACCGACGCCGAGGCCATCCACCCGGGCTACGGGTTCCTGTCCGAGAACGCCGATTTCGCCGAGCGCGTGGAGAAAAGCGGCTTCGTCTTCATCGGCCCGCGGCCCGACACCATCCGCCTGATGGGCGACAAGGTCAGCGCCAAGCAAACCATGATCAAGGCTGGCGTTCCCTGCGTGCCGGGCTCCGAGGGCGCCTTGCCGCCGGAGCCGGAAGAACTGATCAAGCTGGGCCGCAAGATCGGCTACCCGGTCATCGTCAAGGCCTCCGGCGGCGGCGGCGGGCGCGGCATGCGCGTGGTGCACACCGAAGCGGCGCTCAAGCACGCGGTCGCGCTCACCCGCAGCGAGGCGGAGGCGGCCTTCGGCAACCCGATGCTCTACATGGAGAAATACCTGGAGAACCCGCGCCACATCGAGGTCCAGGTGCTGGCCGACGAGCACAAGAACGTGGTGTACCTGGGCGAGCGCGACTGTTCCATGCAGCGCCGCCACCAGAAAATCATGGAGGAGGCGCCGGCCCCGGACATCACGCCGCGCCTGCGGACGCGCATCGGCGATCGATGCGTCGAGGCCTGCAAGAAAATCGGCTATCGCGGCGCGGGAACCTTCGAATTCCTGTTCGAGAACGGCGAGTTCTATTTCATCGAGATGAACACCCGCCTGCAGGTCGAGCACCCGGTCACCGAAATGATCACCGGCATCGACATCGTGCAGCAGCAGATTCGCATCGCTGCCGGCGAGAAGCTGCCATTCCGCCAGCGCGACGTGCAATTTCGCGGCCACGCCGTCGAGTGCCGGATCAACGCGGAACACCCGTTCACGTTCGTGCCTTCGCCCGGCAAGATCACGTCTTACCACCCCCCGGGCGGGCCGGGGATCCGCGTGGACTCACACATCTACCAGGGCTATGCGGTTCCCCCGAACTACGATTCGATGATCGGCAAGATCATCGCCTATGGCGACGATCGCGACCAGGCCATCCGGCGCATGCGCATCGCGCTCTCGGAAATGGTGGTCGGCGGCATCCAGACCAACATCGCGCTGCACCAGGAACTGCTCAGCGACAACCGTGTCATCAAGGGCGGGGTGAGCATCCATTACGTGGAGCAGCGGTTGGCGCAGCAGAAGAAGCAGCTCGCGGAAGGTTGACCTTGGTCGGTCAGGAACAAGGGGGGGGCGCCACCTTTGTAAATCCCCCCGACTTCAGGGAAGCCCCGTTGGAATATCCGAGGCGGGGCTTGCTTGTCGTTGAATAGCCTCGTCCTGGAGTTGGAAGCAAGCGACGCCATGGCCTTGTCGGATGCGCTGATGGAGGCGGGCGCACTGTCGGTGAGTGCGGAGGATGCGCAGGCCGGCACGCCTGAGGAAATCCCGATGTACGACGAATTCGACAGCGAGTTGCTCGATGCAGCCTTCTGGCCGCTGATGCGCCTGCGCGTGCTGATTGATGCAGGCACTCCGGTGCAGGACTTGCTGGCGAGGGCCGCTGCAGCCTGTGGCATGACGGCGGTACCGGACCACATCGTCGAGGCTGTCGATGACGCCGACTGGGTTCGCCGCACGCAGGCGCAGTTCTCGCCCATCAGGATTTCGCAACGCCTGTGGATCGTCCCGACCTGGCACCAGCCGCCCGACCCCTCGGCGATCAACATCGAACTGGATCCGGGCATTGCCTTCGGCACTGGCAGTCACCCCACCACCCAGTTATGCCTGCGCTGGCTGGATGCGCATGTTCAAGCCGGGCGGACGGTGCTCGACTATGGCTGCGGCTCCGGTATATTGGCCATTGCGGCAGCACGCCTTGGCGCCGGACGCACGCTGGGGGTGGATATCGATCCGGCAGCCGTGGCGGCTGCTCGCGACAATGCGCAGCGCAACCGGGTGCCCGGCGAGTTCATCGACGCCACTGCACCTTTTGACTTCGTCGCCGACCTGATCGTGGCCAATATTCTTTCCAACCCGCTCAAAGTGCTCGCTCCCATGCTGGCGTCGCACGCGCGAAGCGGCACCCGCATCGCGCTGTCCGGGGTATTGGTTCCCCAGGCCGATGAAGTGAGCGCGGCCTACGCGCCCTGGTTCGATTTCGAACCGGGCGCCGAAGAAGAAGGCTGGGTATGCCTGTCGGGAACACGGCGGTGATCACGCGTTGCCCGGATTGCCTTACCTCTTTCCGCGCGACGGCCGAGCAACTCGCGGTGCGCGAAGGCATGGTGCGCTGTGGCCACTGTGGCATCGTGTTCGATGCCCGCGCCAATGCCACGGACCAGGAAGCCTCCCCCACGCCATTGGCTGCGGCAGACACGCATGAAGCAGGCCGGGCCGAACAAGCACCGGCCGAAGCGCAGTATGAAAAAAGCCTTGATGTGGAGGCAACTCCGGAGCAACTCGATGAACTGAATTTCTCGGCTCGCGAGGTCACGGATGCAGCCGTTCCACCGGCGGCCGAAACCGGCGCCGACACGCCGACGCCCGAGCACGAGGCTTCTGCCACGGTGCAGGAACAAGCGCCCCCCGACGCACCCGCGATACCTTTGGCGCCGGCAATCACGACAGGCCGTACGGATTTCGGTTTCGGACGAAAAGAGCGTCCTGCGAGATCGCGGATATCACCCTGGCTCGCCTGGCCGGGTGCGATGGTGTTGCTCCTCGTGCTCGTGGCGCAGGGTGCTTTTCATTTTCGCGGCGACCTCGCCTTGCTGTTTCCTGCGATAAAACCGCACGCTGAGGCCTTGTGTGCCGAATTGGGCTGCCAGGTCCCGCTGCCGCGACGCGCCGAGTTGATGAGCATCGAGACTTCCGACCTTCAGGCCGACAGCACCAATCCAGGGGTCATGGTGCTATCGGCGATCCTGCGCAACCGCGCGCCATTCGCGCAGACACCCCCGGCGCTCGAGCTGACGCTCACCGATACGCAGGACCAGCCTGTCGCGCGACGCGTGCTCACCGCCGCGGACTATTTCACGCGCGGCGCCACGACCAATCTTGCCGACGCCCTGTTTCCAGCCGGAAGCGAAGTCCCGGTGAAGGTGTTTTTCGATGCATCGGCCGTCAAGGCCACCGGTTATCGCTTGTATCTGTTCTATCCCTGATCCCATTGGCCTGCGGTTAGCCATGCACACGGCTGACCGCACACAACTGCGCCGGGACTCGCCGGACTCGTTCCGGGGCATGGGTTTTCCGCTATCCTTCGCTGCTCTGATGAAAGCTCCCACTATGCTCGCGTCCCGGGGTAATCCCTGATGCGCGGCATCCAACACCAGCCTTAGCGGAACACCACCACCCATGCGCACACTGATTTGCGGTTCCATTGCCTACGACAACATCATGGTCTTCCAGGGACGCTTCAAGGACCACATCCTCCCCGAGCAGATCCATATCCTCAACGTCGCCTTCCTGGTGCCCGAGCTGCGGCGCGAATTCGGCGGCTGCGCCGGCAACATCGCCTATAACCTCAAGCTGCTGGGGGGCGATCCGCTGATCATGGCGACGGTGGGCACGGACGCGACGCCGTACTACGAACGCATGACGCGCCTGGGCATCACCCGCGACTGCGTGCGTGAAATCCCGGAGACGCTCACCGCACAGGCCTTCATCACCACGGACCTGGACGACAACCAGATCACCGCGTTCCATCCCGGGGCGATGAACCAGTCGAACCTCAATACGATCTCGGAGAAGCTGGGCGCCAAGCTGGCCATCGTGGCGCCCGACGGGCGCGAAGGCATGCTGCAGCACGCCAGGGAACTGGCGTCGCTTGGCATCCCGTTCATGTTCGATCCCGGCCAGGGCCTGCCAATGTTCTCCGGCGACGAACTGCTCGACTTCATCGACAAGGCGACCTACGTCGCCGTCAACGATTACGAGGGCAAGCTGCTGGAGGAAAAGACCGGGCAGTCGCTGACGGCGCTGGCGGCCCGCGTGGACGCGCTGATCGCGACGCGCGGCGCGCAAGGATCCATCATCTATGCCAAGGGTCAACGCATCGACATCCCCTGCGTTAAAGCAAGCAAGATCGTCGATCCCACCGGATGCGGCGACGCTTACCGCGCCGGCCTGCTGTACGGAATCGCCAACGGCCGTGACTGGCGCGCCACGGGCCAGATCGCCTCGCTCATGGGCTCGTTGAAAATCGCTTCGCGCGGCGGGCAGAACCACCAGATCGACCGCGCCGGCATTGCGGCCTTGTACCAGCAGCAGTTCGGCACCAGCCTTTGAGAAAGCTTTCAATGAAACCATTGCGCACTGGCAGCATCCAAATCGCACTCCTTGCAGCCGCTTGCACGCTGCTCGTGTCGGGCTGTGCCACCAACAGCAGTTCGGGCAGCGTCTATTCCTCAGGGCAGACGCGCAACGAGCAGACCGTGCGCTTCGCCACCGTTGAGTCGGTTCGCGAAGTCACCATCGAAGGCGCGCGCGGCCCCGTAGGGGCGGTTGCCGGCGGCGCCATCGGCGGCGTGGCAGGGTCCAACGTCGGCGGCGGCAAGGGTTCCACTATCGGGTCGATTCTTGGTGCCGTGGCGGGCGGCGTCGCGGGCCAGGCCATCGAGCGGCGCGTCACGGAAAAGAAGGGACTCGAAATCACTGTCCGGCTGGAGAACGGCGAACTGCGCGCCATCACCCAGGAATCCGACGAGGTCTTCCGCGTCGGCGAGCGCGTGCGCCTCTTGTCGGGCAGCGGCACGACCCGGGTCACGCACTGAGCTGTCGCTTCCCACGATATCAGTACTGATATAGCTATCTCACGTTGATGCACGTCACTCGGGCATCTACGAAAATAAAAGTACAAAAATTCGGCGTCGCTTCGGCATGACCTCCCCGGCACCGATGCTGTCGCGCCTTGCGCGCATCGCCCATCTTGCCGGCCTGCTGGTACGCGGCCTCGCAACCGCAGCCCTCCTGTACGGCCGGATGAATGCCACAGCGCAACGCCACACCGTGCGCCGCTGGGCGCGCGACACGCTGACGGCGCTCGGGATCACCGTGCGCGTGCACGGGTTGGCGACACCGCACGCCGAAGCCCTGCCACCGCACTGCCTGATGGTCGGCAACCACATCTCGTGGCTGGACATCCTGGTCCTCTTGTCGGTGTGTCCGGCGACCTTCGTGGCCAAATCGGAAATCCGCGGCTGGCCGCTGGTGGGCTGGCTGTGCGCGCGCGTGGGCACGCTGTTCATCGAGCGCGGACGACGAACATCGGCCCGGCGCACCAGCAAGACCATGTCCGACGCCCTGAGGCTCGGGACGCTGGTCTGCATCTTTCCCGAAGGCACGACCAGCGAAGGTCTCGGCGTGGCGCGCTTTCATTCGGCGCTGTTCCAGCCCGCCATCGATACCGGGGCCGCCGTGCAGCCATTTGCCCTGCGCTATGCCTTTCACAACGGCCAATACTGTGCCGCGCCGAACTATGTCGGCGAGACCTCGTTCATGGCATCCCTGTGGACGGCGACATCGGCGCGGCGCATGGTGGCGGACCTCGAATTTCTTGCACCCTTCGATGCCACGGCGCAAGACCGCCGCCAGCTTGCACGCACTGCCGAATCCAGCATTGCGGCCGCGCTGGCCAGGAGCCGGGCCTAGGCCCCGCGCGTCATGCAGGCCGCGCCCCCGGCGCTCGGGCGTCGCAACCCACCTGAAACAGGCGACGATCCTCCAATCGGATTGCGGTAAGGCTGCGTCCCCACACGCATCCGGAATCGAGCATCAACAGTTTGGGCGTGAGTTTGACGCCAAGCGCCGACCAATGCCCGCAGATGATGGTCGATCGCGCGGCCGCTCGCCCCGGCACTTCGAACCAGGGCCGATACCCGGCGGGCGCGGCCGCGGTTTCGCCCTTGGTCTGGAACTCCATGATCCCGGCGCTGTCGCAAAATCGCATGCGCGTCATCGCATTGACGATCACGCGTGTGCGGTCCGCACCTGTCAGATCATCCGACCAGCGATCAGGCTTGCTGCCATAGAGGTGGCGCAGGAAATCGCGATACCCCGGTCCGCGCAGCAGCTCTTCCACCTCACGCGCCAGTTGCTCCGCGCACGACTCGTCCCACGCCGGCAGCAGGCCGGCGTGCACCATCAGGTGATCGCCCTCTCGATGCAGCATGGGTCGCTTGCGCAGCCAGTCCAGCAGTTCGGCACGATCCGGCGCCGCCAGTACATCGCCAATCGTGTCATCGTGCCTCGACTTGCCCAGGCCCTCGGCAACAACCAGGAGATGCAGGTCATGATTCCCCAGCACGACAACCGCGCGCTCTCCCAGGGAACGCACATACCGGAGCACATCGAGAGACTTGGGTCCGCGATTGACCAGGTCGCCGACGAACCAGATGCGATCTCGCGCGGGGTTGAAGGCGAAGGAATCCACCAGCCTGCGCAGTTCGTCAAAGCAGCCCTGGATGTCGCCGATTGCGTATGTAGCCATGCCTGAAATGGAAAACCGAAAGGGTGAGTTTACCGGCTTCGCGACGCGCGCAGCCATGCGCCGCCAAATCGTATGCACATCGCGTATGCACATCGCGCATGCACATCGCGTATGCACATTGCGCATGCACATCGACCAATCACGCCAAGCGCGGCTGCGGGACAGCTCAGTCGTCGCTGCCGGCGAGGAACCGCTCCACGAGGCTGAATTGCGCGGGCACGTTGAGTGCCGGCGCATGGCCGCAGCCCGGAATGGTGACCACCACCGCCCGCGGACCGCGCTTGCGCATTTCATCGGCCGTTTCCTGCAGCAACAGGTCTGAGTCCGCGCCGCGCAGGCACAGGGTGGGAATGGCGATGCTGTCGTAGGCATCCCACTGGTCATAGTCAGCGGGGTGGTGCGTGAATTGCAGCACCATGCGCGGGTCATAGTGCGGGGTGAAGCTGCCATCGGCCAGCCTGCGCACCGAGGTTTCGGCGAGGCGCCGCCACTGTGCATCGGACAGATGGCCAAACGGCTTGTAGATGGTGCGGAAATACGCCTCGAGTGCACTGGCGCGGCGGAACTGCGGGGGCTTTCCGGCATAGGACTTGATGCGTTCCACGGCAGGCTCGGCCAGCCTGGGCCCGATGTCGTTCAGGACCAGCCTGCGCATGCGCCCGCGGAACGCGCCCGCGGCAAGGCGGATCCCCAATGCCCCGCCCATGGAGGTGCCCAGCCAGTGAAAGGACCCCAAGCCCAGCCGGTCGACCAGCGACTGCGCCGTCTGGGCATAGAACGCCAGGCAATACTCTTCTTCGGGGGCATCGCTCCATTCGGACAGGCCGCGCCCCACGGTGTCCGGACAGATCACGCGATAGCGCGATGACAGATGGGCGGCGATGTCGTCCATGTCGCGGCCGGTGCGCGCCAACCCATGCCAGGCAATCACCGTTTCGGCGTTGTGTGCACCCCATTCGGTATAGTGGATTTCGCGTCCCTGGCAGACCAGATAGTTCGAGGTGAAGTTCATGGCGTCACGTCCGGGTCTTGCGCAGTCGCCCGACAATGCCGTTCGGGAAGTAGTACACGCACAGAATGAACAGGATGCCCAGCCACAGCAGCCAACGATCCGGATGCAGCAGGGCTGGCAGCAACGGAACACCCGCCAGCCCGTCGCTCGCCAGCTTCATCAGGTCCTGCAGGTAGTTCTGCGCCACGACGAACAGCGTTGCTCCCAGCACCGCACCGTACAAGGTGCCCATGCCACCGATCACCACCATCAACAGGATGTCGATCATGATGTTGAACGAGAGCGTGGTGTCGGGACCGGTGTAGCGCAGCCACAGGGCATAGAGCACGCCGGCACAGGTGGCGCCGAGTGCTGCCACGCAATTGGCGACGCTGCGATAGACGACCGTGCGGTAGCCGAGCGCCTCGGCGCGGAACTCGTTTTCTCGGATCGCCAGCAGCACACGGCCGAAAGGCGAGTTGACCACGCGCAACAGGACGAGGAACAGGCCCAGCGCGCACAGGAACACCAGGTAGTAGCTCAGGATGCGCCCGGTCACGTCGACCCCGAACAGCGGCGCCTCGAACAGGCGCGTGGACGGCAACAGCATCGGCGGCAGCTTGAAGTTCAGCCCGTCCTCGCCACCGGTGAACCACGACAACTGCGAGGCGAGGATCTGGAAGAACGAGGCCACCGCCAGCGTGATCATGGTGAAGAAGATGGCGCGCACACGCAGGCTCAGGAGGCCGATGGCGAAAGCCAGCACGGTCGCCGCCACCAGCGCGATCGCCACACCCAGTGCCAGCGATCCCCATCCTGCACCCAGCTTGCCCATGGCAATGCCGACGCCGTAGCCACCGATGCCGAAGAACATGGTGTGCGCAAACGACACGATGCCGGTGTAGCCCAGCAGCAGGTCGTAGCTCGCCACCAGCACGATGAACACTGCGACCTTCGCAGCCACGTTGAGCGAGCGCGTGCCTGGAAACAGGAACGGCGCGGCTGCCAATGCGATCAACACTGCCACCAGCAGCACCGCCAGCACGCGGCTGCGCGGGCGGTCGCCGGAAAGCAGTTCACCCAGAAATGACACGGGCGCGCTCATGCCTTGCCCACGGGATACAGGCCACGCGGCCGCCAGAGCAGGATCAGCACCATGAGCAGGATGTTGGAACCGAGCGCGAGCTTGGGCAGCACATAGCCGGTGTAATTGGCCAGCAACCCGACCAGCAGTGCGCCAGCGAAACAACCGCCCACCGAGCCAAGCCCGCCGATGATGATGACGATGAAGATCAGTACCATGACCTGCATGCCCATCTGGGCGTTGACCGCTTCCTGGTACATGGCCCATATCACGCCGCCCAGTCCAGCGAGGCCGGACCCCGCGACGAAAACGCCGACGAACAGCCGCCGGATGCGGTATCCCAGCGCCTCGACCATCTCGGGATTTTCGACACCCGCCCGCACCAGGAGGCCGACGCGAGTGCGGTTCAGCACCAGCCACATGGCTAGAAACACCGCCAGACCGAGCAGTACCGCGAATATCCGGTAGCGCTCGACGGCGACATCGCCGAAAGTCAGCGCGCCGCTGAAGTTGGCGGGCCGCGGCACCGCAATGGACTCCGCGCCCCAGACAACGTGGATGAGTTGTTCGCAGACGATGAGGCCACCCATGGTCACCAGGATCTGCTTCAGGTGATCGCCATAGACGGGGCGGATCACGACGCGCTCGAAGAACCAGCCGAGCGCGCCCGCCAGCACAATGGCGGCCAGCATGGCGGGGAGCATGGCCGACAGGTTCTCCAGCATGCTTGCCGACTGCATCGCGGGTTTCATGGCAAGCAGCACCGTCACCGCCCCGTAGGCGCCCACGGAGATGAATGCGCCGTGGGCGAAATTCATCACGTCCATCAGGCCGAACACCAGCGTCAGGCCGGAGGCCATGATGAAGATCATCATCCCCATGGCCAGGCCCGCGACGGTCAGCGTCACCCAGGTCGGCAGGCTGGGGATGAAGGGCAGGGCGATCACGATCACGCCGAGCACCAGCGCCACCGGCACCCAGTCGATGCGCTGTTTGGCGATGACCGTAGTGTCAGCGCTCATTGGTGCGACTCCAGCGACAGGCCCAGGAGGCGCGTCTGCAACGCCTCGTCGGCGGCGAGCGCATCCATGCGCCCGCTGTGCACGATGCGTCCGGCGTCCATCACCGCCACGTTGTCGCCGAGCGCGCGCGCGAAATGGAAATTCTGTTCCACCACCAGCAGCGTGGTGTCCGTGCGCTTGAGCTCACGGAACGCTTCGATCATGTTGGCGATAATGGCCGGTGCCAGTCCCTTGCTCGGCTCATCCACAAGGATGAGCGCGCGCGGCTCGACGATGGCACGGCAAATCGCCAACATCTGCTTTTGCCCGCCCGACAGGTTGCCGGCGACACCATTCCAGAATTTTTTCATAGCGGGAAACAGGCCGAAAATCCAGTCGAGGCGTACCTCGTCCGGCGGACCCGATCGCGCCGCAAGCAGCATGTTCTCGCGCACCGTCAAGCCGGCGAAGATGCCCATGTTCTCCGGCACGTACGCGACGCCGCGCCGGGCGAGATCGGGCGTCTGCAGCCGCGTGATGTCCTTCCCATTGAAGTGAATGCTTCCGCGGGACGCGCGCCACAGGCCCATGATGGTGCGCAGGCAAGTGGTCTTGCCGGCGCCGTTGCGTCCCAGCAGCATGGTGAGGCCGCCGCGCGGCACGGCGAAGTCCACGCCCTGCAGGATGTGGTACTGGCCAATATGCGTGTGCACGCCCTCCAATACCAGCATCGATGCACTCGGAGCAGCTCGGTCATTCCTGCTGTCAGCCATGCGCGGCACCCTCGGTCATGGCGTGTTCAGGTGGACTTGCGCTTGCAATTCCCAGATAGGCCTCTTGAACGATGGGCGAGGCGATCACCGTAGCCGGATCGCCGTCGGCAACCAGCCGACCCTGGTGCAGCACGATGATGCGGTCGGCAAGCGAGCGCACCACATCCATCTTGTGTTCGACCAGCAGCACGGTCTTGTCGCCCTGCGCCTTGATCTGGCGAATCAGCTCGAGAATCACCGGGACCTCGTCGACACTCATGCCGGCAGTGGGCTCGTCGAACATGAACACTTCGGGCTCCAGCGCCAGCAGGATGGCGACCTCGAGCTTGCGCTGGTCCCCATGCGGCAGCGTCGATGCAACGCGATCGGCCTTGTCCGCGAGCGACACGCGATGCAGGCAGTGCTCGGCCTTTTCCGCGAGCTCGACATGCCGGTTCCACATCGACCAGAGCTCGAGGCCGATCCCGGCGCGCGACTGCACGGCAAGCCGCACGTTTTCACGTACCGTCAACCGCGGAAAAAGCTGCGTCAGCTGGAAGGCTCTGCCGATGCCGCGCCGTGCCCTTTGCGGCGCGGACAGACCGGAAATGTCTTCCCCGAACAATGCGACCCGACCGGAGGTGGGCGCGAGCTGGCCGGAGATGAGATTGAAATACGTTGTTTTGCCCGCGCCGTTCGGCCCGACGATGGCGGTCAGGGTGCCGCGCGCAAAGGCGCAGGACACGCGATCGACGGCAAGGTGTCCGCCAAAGCGAATGCCGAGGTCGCGTGTCTCCAGGACCGGGTGTTCGGCCGGATGCCTCGACCGACGATTCCCCGCATGTTGTTCGGCCAATGTGCGCAAGATAAAGCCTCCGCGGCCCGACGCGTGCGCGCGGGCGGATCAATTCGTCGCTGCGTTGGCGGCACGTTGCGACGGGGCTCGCCGCAACGTGAAACGCCTCAACTGCGGCTGCCTAGCGCGGCACCTTGACCGGAACCTTCATGTCCTCGGGCTTGATTTCGCGCACGAGTTCCGGGACGGCCCAGTCGACCTTCGGGTCCACCTTGATCTTGAAGTGGTACATGGACTGCATGGCCTGGTGGTCCTCCTTGCGGAAGGTCATGCGGCCCTTGGGTGTCTCGAACGACAGGCCTTCCATGGCCGTGATCAGCTTCTCGGTGTCGGTGCCGCCGGCCTTCTTGATGCTCTCGACCAGCGCAATGCCGGCGGCCATCCCGCCCGCGGTGAAGAAATCCGGCGGCGACTTGAAGCGCTTCATGTGCTCGGCGACGAACCACTGGTTGACCTTGTTCTTGGGAATCTCGTAGTAGTAGTAGGTTGCGCCCTCCATGCCGGGCATCGACTTGTAGCCCGCCATGGCCGGCAGGATGTTGCCGCCGGTGGACACTTCGATGCCGAAGCGCTTCGGATCGAGTTCGTTGACCTTGGCCGCCGCGTTGACTCCCGCCCAGATGACGAAAATGATTTTTCGCCCGGGCTTGTCCTTGAGCGCGTTGAACAGGCGCTCGGCGGAGGCGGTGAAATCGGTGGTGGCCTGGGCCGCGTACTCCTCATGCACGAGCGTGGCACCGGTGCCGGCAAGCGCCTCCTTGAAGGCGGCAACGCCATCGCGGCCGAAGGCGTAATCCTGCGCCAGCGTGGCGATGTTCACACCCTTCTTGCCGATGGCCACTGCGTTCGAGATCGCGTCCTGCATGGAGCTTCGACCGGTGCGGAAAATATAGCGATTCCATTTCTCGCCGGTAATCGAGTCGGCCACCGCCGGTTCGACCAGCAGGATCTTCTTGTATTCCTCGGCCACCGGCAGCATGGCAAGCGCCACGCCGGAGCTGGACGGCCCGACGGCAATGTCGACCTTGTCGTCGCCGTAGGCGGCTGCAAGCAGCGCTTTGCCCACATCGGGTTTGGTCTGGCTGTCTTTTTCGATTACCACCAGTTTGCGGCCCAGTATTTCCATCTTGCCGCCGGTGGCGAACTCCAGTCCCATCATCAGGCCGGTCTGGGTCTGTTTGGCGTAAGCCTCCAGCGGCCCGGTCTTGTCGTAGATGTGGGCGATGCGGATTTCCTTCGACTGGGCGAATGCGAGGCCTGCAATTCCGGCCAGCACAACCAATGCGAGTGGCTTGACGAGCTTTTTCATATGCCTCCTCCGAGAATAATGAAGCCGATCATGTGACCGACCCCGATCAGGATTGCAACGGGCGTGCCAGTTTTTATGTATTTGATATCATTGAAGAATCGCATAGCGCTGAATGCGGTATTTCAGCTTGTGCCTGGAATTCAGACATACTGAATTCAGTAAGTAACTGATTGGTTTGAACTTAGGGTATGAGGCGCACTGCGGAATAATGTATGACAATCAGTCATATGTCTGGTATTCATACAGTTATTTCATGCCAGCCAGTTTTTCGTACAGGGTTGCCCTGGAAATTCCAAGCATGCGCGCTGCCGATACCTTGTTTCCCTTGGATGCCTCAAGCGCGGACTGGATAGAACGGCGCTCAAGTTCGGCGATCATCTGAGGGAGCGGCCTGAGAACGCTGGCCGCCAGCGACGATGCAACTGGGTCGTTACCCTTCAACCCTGCAAAGTCCTCGGCCGACAGCCGCGCGTGGTCGGTGAGCATGGCCGCCTGCTCAAGCGTGTTGCGCAACTCCCGCACATTGCCGGGCCACGCATAACTCATCAGCGCGGACAAGGCCGAGGCGGTCAGTTCGCGCAACGGCATCCCGCTTCGCAGTGCGATGCTCTCGAGCAGACTCTCTGCCAGTGCTTCCAGGTCGGTCAGTCGTTCACGCAGGGGCGGCAGCCGAATCTGCAGCACATTGAGCCGGTAATAGAGATCCTCGCGGAAGGTACCTTCGGCGATCATTGATTTCAGATCGCGGCTCGTCGCTGCAACAAGGCGCACGTCGACCTTGAACATGCGCGTCGATCCAAGCGGCTCGATTTCCTGCTCCTGCAGGGCGCGCAGCAACTTGGCTTGCAGCGACAGCGGCATGTCACCGATTTCATCCAGGAACAGCGTTCCGCCGTCCGCGAGTTTGAATCGCCCGTCGCGTCCCTTGCGATCCGCGCCCGTGAAAGCGCCCGGCGCAACGCCGAAGAACTCTGCTTCCAGCAGTGTCTCGGGCAAAGCGGCGAGATTGACGCTGACGAACGGCTTGTTGGCGCGCGCTGAACCGGCGTGGATGGCATGTGCCAGCAATTCCTTGCCGGTGCCGGTCTCGCCGAGGAGCAGCACCGTCGAGTCCCCCTGCGCGGCGCGCCTTGCCTGTCGCTTGACTTCAATCGCAGCCGGGCTGGATCCAATGAAGCTGGCAAAGGTGTACTTCGCGCGCCGCTGCTCCGCCAGCGCCTTGCGCGCATCGTCGAGCTCGCGCTGCAAGCTGGCAAATTTTCCGATCAGCGGTTGCAGCGTGGTCTCCGGATGATCGAACAGCACCATGCCCAGCACCCCGATCACCTCCCCGGCGTCGTCCCGCAAGGGAATCCGGCTGACAACGAATGTGCCGGCCTTGTTGGTCAGCAGATCGATGAGTATGGGCTTGCCGGATTCCAGCACGTGACGCATCTGCGTGTTGGGAACGACTTCTTCGATCGGCCGGCCGATGAAGTCTTCTTCGTGCGCAAAGCCAAGCGCCGGAAGAAAGCGCCGATAGCCATCATTGATCCAGACGACGCGGCCACTGCGGTCTACGAGCATCATCCCTTCCGCCATGGATGAAAACAAATCGAACATCGATCGCGCAGCAAGCTTGAGGATGCTGTCCCCGTCGCTCGGCAGGGCCGGTTTATCCGTCACGACATCTCCTCCGTGTTCGTCGTGGACAGTTTAAGGCGCGGCATCTGCAAACTCCAACCCGCATATTCCCTATCCCCGGGTTCGATGACCCCTCAAGCCGGCAAACGGATGTGGGCCGGCGGCAACCCCGCATCTTGTCGCTCGATCATCGCCTCGTACGCCGCTTCCAGGTGTCGCGTGTAACCGGCCGTATCGAACAGCGGGGCGGTGAGACGCTGCGCATCGAGTTTCCTGCGCAGCCGATCCAGGTGTTCGGGGTGGGTCGCCAGTTGCAGCGCCAATGCCTCGTACTCAACCGGGCTCGATGTGATGAGCTCGGGCAGGCCGATGGCATTGAGCAGACTCGCCGCCACGCGACTGGCGAAGGACTGTCCCTCCATGGTAATCACCGGCAGTCCGGCCCAGAGCGCATCGCTCGCCGTGGTGTGCGCGTTGTATGGAAAGGTATCAATGAAGAGGTCTGCAAGTCGGTGGCGCGCAAGATGCTCGGCGAGCGGGATCCGCGTGGCGAAGACGAGCCGCGCCGGGTCGATGCCGCGCGCGCTCGCCTCCTTGCGCAGGTTGGCCCCGGCCGCGGGGTTGTCCTCGATCAACCACAGCACGCTGCCTTCGACGGCCTTGAGCAGGCGCATCCAGATGTCGAACGTCGCCGGTTGGATCTTGAAGTTGTTGCTGAAGCTGCAGAACACGAAACCGCCCGGTGGCAATCCCGCCTCTTCGCGCGTGGGGGTTCGGTCGGCGATGCTGCGCGTGCTGTCATTGGGCTGGTAGCTGTAAGGAAGGTAGGCGATTTTCTCCGCGTAATACACATCCTCGCCTTCACGCACGAGAACCAGGTCGGCGATCAGGTAATCCATGTAGCTCGCGCCCATGGTGCCGGGGAACCCCAGGTAGTTGACCTGGATGGGCGCCGCGCGCATGGCAAAAATGTCGGTGCGGGCGGACGCGGTGTAACCCTTGAGATCGATGGCAATGTCGATCTCCATTTCCCGCGACATGCGGCAAATCTCTTCCTCGGACTTGCGGTAGACGTCGACAAAATGATCGAAGGATGCGGCGACCCGTTGACGCATGTCGTCGTCGGGCTGAGGATCGAAATTGAATCCCGTCAGCTCGAACCTCGACTTGTCGTGGTGCTCGAACACGCCGGCCATGAGGTAGGTCGTTGCATGGCGGTGAAAGTCGGCCGAGTAATAGCCGACACGGATCTTCCGTCCCTTGCGGGCGCGACGCATCGGCGTCGCGCCGGGGAGTTCACGCGGTGGATGGTCGGTGGACGCGCAGACTTCCGCCAGCGTCCGCGCCAGGGGCGGCGAATCCGACAGGGCGAGAAACATGAAGGGATTCATCGCCCGCTCCCTGCGCTTGACCCGCGCAAGCATGCGCTTGGTCAGCACGGCCTCGTTTTCCCAAAGGCAGATCGTCAACCGCGTCCCGAGAATGTCCCCATGCAGGCTCTCGAGATTGGGCTGCAGGCGACGGGCCTTTTCCAGGCTCTCGAGCGCCTCGTCGAACCGGAACAGCAACTTGAGAAGCACCGCCCTGTTGATGTGGCTCTCGGCCACCTCCGGTGCCAGCGCGATGGCCTTGTCGTAGCTGGCCAGCGCTTCATCCAGGCGCTCCAGGGCCACCAGCACAATGCCCCGGTTGCGCCAGGCGCCGGCGTAATCCGGCTTGATTGCGATCGCCTTGTCGCAGGCTTCGAGTGCAGCAGTCCACAACTTGAGGGCATGCAGCACAAATGCCCTGTTGACATGCACATCGGCAAGGTCGGGCTTTAGGGCGATTACCTGGTCATAACTGTAGAGCGCCTCGCCGAAGCGCTTGAGCGTCGTGAGGATGGCGCCGCGATTGCGCAATGCCTCGACGAAGTCAGGCCGGATGCCGAGGGCCCGGTCGTAGCAGTCGAGTGCCTCATCGAAGCGATCGCTCTCCTGCAACGCCAGTCCCAGATTGCAATGAAAATCAGCAACGCCCGGATTGATGTCGATGGCCCTGGAAATCAGTTTGATGCCACGCGCGTGATCCTTGCCCTGCAAGGCAATCACCCCCAGCATGTGCATGGCGTGCGCGTGGTCGGGATGCGCCTTCAGGACGCGTTCATAAAGCGATGTCGCCTCCTTGCTTCGCCCTTTCTCGTGCAGCGACACGGCTCGCGCGTAGGCCGCATCGCCATCGAACGCCTTGTCCTTGCCTGCAGCGCCCTTCGTTGCCTCGCCTGTACCGGCGGGCAGGCGCCCGGTGGCGCCTTTCAGGCGCGCGTCGAGCAGCTTGCGACGATCGCGGGCTTCTGCGAAGTCCGGATAGAGCGCAAGGGCGCGGCTGTAGGACTTGAGCGCATCCTTGCCCCGGTCCAGCCCCTCCAAGGCCCGCGCAAGATTGAGATGCACGTAAGGTTCATTCGGCAGGATCTTCAGGGAGCGTTCCAGGTACTCCACCGCTTCTTCGCATTTCCCCAAATTCAACTGGATCAGGCCCATGCGCGCAAGCATTGTCGGTTCATTGGGCAGGCGGCCGAGCAGCCAGCGCATCAGCCTTGCCGACAGGTTCAAACGCAGTGCAGTAAGAAAGGAGGGCATCGGGGACCTGTTTGCGGCACGCACCATGGAGAAAGATCCGTTGGCGGCGCAGCTTGGTTCGCGAAAACGCCACATGTTATCGGAATATGGCGCCGCCTCTGCATCCGCGCCTACACGCGGTCGAATCTGCGATATTGAATCGCCTCCGCGATGTGCTTGCCGGCGATTCGTTCCGCGCCTTCGAGATCCGCAATCGTGCGTGCCACTTTCAGGATGCGATGATAAGCACGCGCCGAAAGACCCAGCTTGTCGATGGCCTGCTTGAGCAGCACCTCGCCCTTCTCGTCGGGCGCGCAATGCCTGTCGATTTCGCGTGCAGACAGATGGGCATTGGATTTCTGTTGGCGGGCAATCATCCGGCGGCGCGCAGTTTCAACCCGACTGCGAATGGTGCTCGACGAGTCGCCGGCATTCATCCCCAACAGGTTCTCCGCAGGCACCGCCGGCACTTCGATCTGGATGTCGATGCGATCCATCAACGGGCCGGAAATCCTGCTGCGATAGGCGAGCACCTGATCGGGGGTGCACCGGCAACGGCCGCTGTAGTGCCCCAGGTAACCGCACTTGCAGGGGTTCATCGCGGCGACCAGCTGGAAGCTGGCGGGGAATTCGATCTGCCTTGCTGCTCGCGAGATGGCGACACGGCCGGTTTCCAGCGGTTCGCGCAGGGCTTCCAGCACGCGTCGATCGAATTCGGGAAGCTCGTCGAGAAACAGCACGCCGTGATGCGCGAGTGAAATCTCTCCCAGTCGTGGATTCGATCCCCCGCCCACGATCGCCACGCTCGAGGCAGAGTGATGCGGAGCCCGATAGGGTCGACGTTTCCAGTGTTCCGTCCGAAAGCCGCTGCTGCCCAGCGACTGCAGCGCGGCGCTCTGCAAGGCTTCTTCTTCCGACAATGGCGGCAACACGCCGGCGAATCGGGCCGCCAGCATCGATTTGCCGGTGCCTGGCGGCCCCACCATCAACAGGGCATGCCCGCCTGCAGCGGCCACTTCCAGCGCGCGTTTTGCATGCGACTGGCCGCGAACATCCTCAAGATCCGGGTGGGCATCGGCTTCGCAGGTCGTCGGGGCAGGCGGGGCCGACAGCTCGCCCTTGCCGGCGAGATGCGCACAGACTTCCAGCAACGACTCGGCTTGCAGCACACGGGTTCCCGACACCAGTGCCGCTTCGCCGGCGCTGGCCGTTGGCAGCACGAAGGTGCGCTGGTCGGTCGCCGCGCCGTAGGCCATCGCCAGCGCACCGCGCACCGGGCGCAGTTGCCCCGTCAGGGACAACTCTCCTGCGAATTGGTAGCGTGACAGCTGATCGTCCGGAATCTGGCGCGAGGCAGCGAGAATGCCCAACGCGATGGCGAGGTCGAAGCGTCCGCTTTCCTTGGGCAACTCCGCCGGCGCCAGATTAACCGTGATTCGCCGCGCGGGAAATTCGAAGCCGCAATTGCCGATCGCCGCGCGCACGCGTTCACGCGCCTCCTTCACCTCGGCTTCGGGCAGCCCGACAATATGGAATGCCGGAAGGCCGTTGGCGAGGTCCACTTCGACCGTCACCGGTGGCGCGTTGAGGCCGGCCAGGGCGCGGCTGTGCAATATCGCTAGGGACATGGCGTGATTGAGCACTCGTCACCGGTCGCATCGCCTGCACGCGATCACCCGTTCACAGGGCACGGGCACGCCTCCAAGCGAGATTCCGGATTCCGACCAACCGCGATTGATCTAACGGGCGCCGAGCCGGCGTCGTTGACGCCACTTTCAGCCCAGGCGGTTTGCCCTTGGGACAGGGCTACGCGGTGTTGCGACGCTCGAGTTCGGCCACGCGCGCCTCCAGCGCGGTCAGCTTTTCGCGGGTGCGGGCCAGCACCTTGGCCTGAATGTCGAATTCCTCGCGGGTGACGAGATCCAGGCGGGAGAAAAAGGACGACAACATGGCCCGGAGGTTCTTTTCCACATCCTTTGCCGGCGAACCCGCAATCAGCTCGCTGACACGGGCATTCAGTTCATCGAAAAAGCGCGGTTGTTCCATGCCGAAAGTCTAGCACGCAGCTTTTTGCATGAATCCCTCCACGAGGCTTACGCCCCCAATTGATGCACCAGATCTATGCAAACGGCATCCACGACGCACGTCATTGGTGCGCCGCCGGTGCGCACGGGACGGCCGTTGCACATAACTAACTGTTTTATATGGGGAAGAAGATCTGGCACAGGCTGTGCTCATAGACAACCCAAGCTACGCCGGATTTTCGGCTGGTATTCATTTTTAACCATGAAAGGTGCCTCCATGAAGAAACTCCTCCTCGCCTCCGCTGTCGCAGCTGTGCTGGCTGCTCCCATGGCGCAAGTCGCCCATGCGGCCGATGCCGCGCCGGCGTCTCCCCACACGTTTACCGGGAACGTCGGACTCTTCAACCAGTACATTTTCCGCGGCCTGACCCAGACCAACGAGAAGCCGGCCCTGCAGGGTGGTTTGGACTATTCGCACTCCAGCGGGTTTTACCTGGGAACTTGGGGATCGAACATCAACTGGTACACCGATCAGAACATGGGTACGCCCAAGGGCACGGCACCCGGGCCGGTGAGCCTCGGTGCACCTGGTGGTGCCGGCGCACCGTTTGTCGCCAATCAGTTCAACTCCACCAGCCTGGAATGGGACTTTTACGGCGGATACAAGGGCAGCTTCGCCAATGACATCTCCTATGACCTTGGCGGCCTGAAATACTACTACCCTGGCAAGTACGACAATCTTGGCGGCTTGATGTCGAAGCCCGACACGTTCGAACTTTACGGCTCCCTCGGCTGGAAGTGGTTCACCGCGAAGTATTCGCAATCCACCGGTGACGCCTTCGGCGTGAAGAACTCCAAGGGCTCCAGCTACCTGGACCTGTCCGCGGCAATCCCGCTGGGTGAGAGCGGATTCACGCTGGGACTGCACTACGGCAAGCAGACCTACAAGGGCACCTCTCCCGTGCTGGCCTTCGGTTTCGGCGCTGCGACCACGCTCAACAACAACGTATTCAGCTACTCGGACTACAAGATCGGCGTGACCAAGGACTGGATGGGCGCAACCTGGTCGCTCGCAGCCACCAACACCAATGCCAAGGGCCAGACGACCAACAATGCCACTACCGGCGACATCTACCAGAACGTGTACGGCAAGAACATCGGCAAGAGCCAGCTCACGCTGGGCGTCCAAAAGACGTTCTAATCGCCTCGACAGCAAGGGGGCGAGCAACATCCGCCCCCTTGCTTTTTCCGGATCAGCATAAGGAGCAGTCATGAAACTCGTTACGGCAATCATCAAGCCGTTCAAGCTCGACGAGGTGCGCGAGGCACTGTCCGCCATTGGCGTGCAGGGCATCACGGTCACCGAGGTCAAGGGTTTTGGGCGGCAAAAGGGGCACACGGAGTTGTATCGCGGCGCGGAATACGTCGTCGATTTCCTGCCCAAAGTGAAAATCGAAGTCGCCATCAAGACCGAGCTCGTGGACCAGGTTCTCGAAGCCATCGAGAAATCGGCCAACACCGGCAAGATCGGCGACGGCAAGATTTTCGTGTTCGAGCTCGAACAAGTCATACGCATTCGCACCGGTGAAACCGGCGCGGACGCGTTGTAAGGGAGATTCATGATGAAAAAGCTACTCGCTTTACTGGCCGTCTTTGGCGCCGTCACATTCGCGGCACCGACATGGGCTGCGGATGACAAGCCGGCGGCGACCGCGGCACCTGCTGCTGCAGCGCCTGCTGCGGCGGCTCCAGCTGCCGCAGCACCGGCGGCTGCGCCCGCTGCAGCCGCAGCAGCACCTGCTGCTGCCACCCCTCCGCAAAAAGTGGACAAGGGCGATACCGCCTGGATGATCGTCGCCACGGCCTTCGTGATCCTCATGACCATTCCTGGCCTGGCACTGTTCTACGGCGGCCTCGTCCGCTCCAAGAACATGCTGTCCGTGTTGATGCAAACCTTCGTCACCTTTTCACTGCTGGCAGTGCTATGGGTGATTTACGGTTACAGCATCGCCTTCACGGAGGGCAGCGGGCCCTTAGGCGCGTTCTTCGGCGGATTCTCCAAGCTGTTCATGGCCGGCATCACGCCTGACAGCAACGTGGCTACGTTCAGCAAGGGACAGTACATCCCCGAGTACATCTACGTCGCCTTCCAGTTGACCTTCGCGGCCATCACGCCGGCGCTGATCATCGGTGCGTTTGCCGAGCGGATCAAGTTCTCGGCGGTGCTGCTGTTCATGGTGCTGTGGTTCACCTTCTCGTACCTGCCGATGGCGCATATGGTCTGGTACTGGGACGGCCCCGACGCCTACACCGACGCGAAAGCAGCGGAGCTGGCTGCCAGCCACGCCGGATTCCTGTTCCAGAAGGGCGCAATCGACTTCGCTGGTGGCACGGTGGTGCACATCAATGCCGGTATCGCCGGCCTGGTGGGTGCCTTCGTTCTGGGCAAGCGCCTGGGCCTGGGTCGCGAATCGATGACGCCACACAGCGTGACCATGACCATGGTTGGCGCCTGCCTGCTGTGGGTGGGCTGGTTCGGCTTCAACGTCGGCTCCAACCTCGAAGCCACAGGGACCGCAGCACTGGCGTTCATCAACACGCTGGTCGCTACTGCTGCGGCAACACTGGCCTGGACCTTCCTCGAGTGGGTCTTCAAGGGCAAGCCGAGCATGGTGGGAGCAGCCTCGGGCGCCGTCGCCGGTCTGGTGGCAGTCACACCGGCCTGCGGCTTCGTCGGGCCGATGGGTGCAATCGCCCTGGGCGCCATCGCCGGTGCCCTGTGCCTGTGGGCAGTGCACAGCTTGAAGAAGATGCTTGGTGCGGACGACGCGCTGGACGTGTTCGGCGTGCACGGCGTCGGCGGGATCGTCGGCGCCCTCGGCACGGCGATCTTCGCCTCGCCGTCGCTCGGTGGCGCAGGTGTCTACGACTACGTCATCAACAAGGTCGGTGAATACGACATGGGCGCGCAGTTCGTGAGCCAGCTCTGGGCGGTGGGTACGGCCCTGGTCTGGTCGGGTGTGGTTGCCTTCATCGCCTTCAAGATCGTCGATATCGTCATCGGTCTTCGTGTCAGTGAAGAAGAAGAGCGCGAGGGCCTGGACACGACCTACCACGGCGAGTCCGCCTACCACCACTAACCGAATCCCCGGTCTATCGGGCGCACCGCCAGATAGACCGGCAACGCGCAGGGGCGAAGCCCGCAAGGGCTTTGACTTTCGAGGGCACCTTCGCAGGTGCCCTTTTTTTATTCCCCGCCGGCGTGCGACAATTCCCCCATGAGCTACGTCATCCCCCTCTGGGACCCGGTGTCCCTCGCTGTCAGCGGATCACCAGACCGCTTCCCCGTTCGCCGCGTGTTCTGCGTCGGCCGCAATTACGCCGACCATCAGAAGGAAATGGGCGGCACCGGACGCGAGCAGCCGTTCTTCTTTGCCAAGGCCGCGCACGATGTCGTGCCGGGTGGTGGCGACATTGCCTACCCGCCCAAAACCGCCAACTACCATTGGGAAACCGAAATGGTGGTGGCCATCGGCAAGGGCGGTGCGCGCATTGCAGCCGAGAACGCCAACGCCCATGTCTGGGGTTACACCATCGGTCTGGACATGACCCGCCGCGACCTGCAGCAGGTCGGCAAGGACAAGGGCCAGCCGTGGACCTTCGGCAAGGATTTCGACCAGGCGGCGCCCATGGGAACACTGATGCCTGCGGCGAAAATCGGACATCCGTCCAAGGCGCGCATCTGGCTGCAGGTCAACGGACAGGTCAAGCAGGATGCCAACATCGAGCAGATGATCTGGAGCGTGCCGGAGCAGATTGCGTTCCTGTCGCAGCATTACACGCTGGAAGCGGGCGACCTGATCATGACGGGGACGCCCGCCGGCGTGGGTGCCGCGAAGCCGGGCGATGAGCTCATTGCCGCCATCGATGGCCTTGGCGAATTGCGTGTCAGGATATTACCGCCTGCTTAAGGCCGGTTGGTAAGTTGTAATGCAACTTGACAGTATTTCCATGACGTGGCGCGGCCCTGCAGCGCCACTGTTTCCGCCGCACGACCGCGCCTGGGAGGAACCATGAGCCAGCTCACCACTGAAGAACGCCGGCAATTGCAGGTTGCCGAGAAAGCCCTGTTTCCCTCGCCCATTCCCGTGCAGTCGGTCTCCAGCGACGAGTTCATGCCGCCGCCACAGACGGCGCGCCAGCGCGAATTCGAAGCGCGCGTGAAGGACATCGGCGACAGGCTGGCCAAGCGACACAACCTTTCCCGGCGCGATTTCTTTCGCACGGCAGCGGGCATGGCGGCGGCGTTCCTCGCCATGAACGACACCTATGGCCCGATATTCGGCGTCTCGCGTGCGGAAGCACAGACGCCGGAACTGGCCAATGAGCGCGCCAGGCAGCTTTCCGGCCAGTTCATCATGGACATGCACACGCATTTCCTGCGCGACGACACGCGCCTGGAGGGCTTCGTTCGCGCGCGCGAAGCGGTGGGCAAGGCCGGGTGGAATCCGCTCTTGCGCGGCAAGGAGCAGACGCTCGAAGACCTGAAATTCGCCAACTACCTGAAGGAAATCTATCTCGACAGCGACACCAAGGTGGCCTGCATCAGCGGCTCGCCCTCGGAAGATGCGCGCGACTGGTTCCTCACCAACGAAATGAAGGTGCAGGCGCGCTCCACGGTGAACGCCATCGCCGGCACCAAGCGCCTGTTCGCCCACGGCATCTTCACCCCGGGCTACCCCGGCTGGATGGAAGCCATCGATCGCATGGCCAGTGAACTCAAGCCCGACTCCTGGAAGGGCTATACGGTGGGCGACAACACCAACAAGCACCTGTCGCGGCACCCGTACCGGCTCGACGACGAGAAGCTGCTCTATCCGGCCTACGAGAAATTCGTCAAGTCGGGCATTCGCAATGTCTGCATCCACAAGGGGCTGTTCGCGCCGTCGACGACCAAGCAGTTCCCCAACCTTGTCACTTACGCCGACGTACGCGATGTGGGCAAGGCGGCGAAGGATTGGCCGCAACTCAATTTCATCATCTATCACTCGGGCTACCGCATGGGCGGCGGCGGACGCGCTGCCGACGCGTGGGAACAGTTCGAGAAAACCGGCCGCATCGACTGGGTTACCGACCTTGCGGAAATTCCGGGCAAGTTCGGCGTATCGAACGTGTATGCCGACCTCGGGCAGATCTTCGCGCAGACCACCATCGCCGAGCCCAAGTTGACGGCAACCATGCTGGGAATGCTCATCAAGGGGATGGGTGCCGACCATATCTGCTGGGGCACCGACGCCATCTGGACCGGCGCGCCGCAATGGCAAATCGAAGCCCTGCGGCGCCTTGAAATCCCGGAGGATCTGCGCAGGAAGCATGGCTATGCCGAACTGGGGCCCGCCGACGGCCGGGTCAAGAATGCCATCTTCGGCGAGAACAATGCCCGCCTGTACGCCTATACCCAGCGACAGCGCGCCGCGTTGGAAGGCGACCGCATTGCCGAGGCGAGAGCCGCTTACGAACGCGATGGCAGCATGCGAACGAATCTCGCGTATGGGTACGCCAACATGGGATGAGCGCCAGCGTCTGCGTTCGACTATCGACGCAGGCAACTGGGCGCAGCCTAATGCCAGCACCCACGACTTGGGGTAACCTACAGCCTCTGCTTTGAGAACTGCAATCGAGACTGCCTCGCAGTCGCCGGATATCGGTTTCTCACTTTCCCCGGAGGAACAAAACCATGAATCACCCGTTCAAACGGTTGGCTATGCTCAGCTTGCTGGTGTCGGTTTGCGCCGGCGCCATTGCGCAGTCGTATCCGACTCGCCCGGTCACGTTTACGTCCGCGATGGCGGCCGGCTCGACCACCGATATCCTGGCCCGGGAAGTGGCCAAACTCCTGTCCGAGCGCATGGGACAAGCCATCATCGTCGAGACCATATCAGGCGGCGGCGGGATCGTGGCCGCCAAGAAGGTGATCAACGCGCAGCCTGACGGCTATAACCTGCTTTTCGTCACCAACGGACTGACCTCGAACCAGGCCATGCGCAGCAAGCCCGATTTCGACATCGCCAAGGATCTGGTGGCGATCTCACCGTTGTTCGAAGGCATTTTCGGCATCTACATCAATCCGGACCTCCCGGCCAAGACGCTGCAGGAATTCGTCGCCTATGCCAAGGCGCGCCCGGGCAAGATCAACTACGGCACCAGCGGTATCGGCGGCATCGTGCACCTGGTGAATGCCGATTTCGCCGTGCGTGCGGGACTGGACATGGTTCACGTACCCTACAAGGGCGGTGCCGAGTACCTGCCGGCCACCATGGCCAACCAGGTCCAGCTGTCGTTTGCGGACGTCACCTTTGCCCAGCCGCAGGTGGATGCGGGCAAAGTGCGCCTCCTTGCAGTCACCTCCAAACAGCGCCTGCCGCAAATGCCCAACGTGCCCACGTTCGAGGAAAGCGGCTATCCCGGCTACACGCCCACCTTCTGGACGGGGCTTTACGCGCCGCGCGGCACGCCGCAAGCGGTGATCGACCGCATCAACGCGGAAGTCCGCGCCATCATCACCCCGCCGGAAGCCAAAGCGCGTTATGCCGCGCGAGGCTACCAAACCCTGTGGATGACCCCCGCCGAAGCGCAGAAGCGCGTGGTCGATGAAATCGCGCAGTTCAACAAGACGATCGACACGGTCAAGATCGAACGTCAGTAGTTGAATTGCTTATGCAAGACCCACAATGGAGCCAGTCGCTAGCTCCGCTGTCCTGCCCCGTTGCCCTGCCTCGTTGCCCTCAGGACTCTCAGGAATCGAAACGTCGCGATGCCGACCGGCTCAGCCCCCAGCCGCAGAAATAGCAGGAGTGATAGGGCGACTCGTCGCCCGCGACGAAGACCAGGATGTCCTTCGGCGAGCGCGTGATCAGGACGCGGCCGTTCTCGACGGTCCACGTGCCCGTGATGATGTTGCCTTCCTTCGGCAGATCGGCGAGCGGAATCTTGGTACGCTCGAACAGCGTATTCTGGATGTCCTCGCGCGACATGCCCGCTTCGGCCAGGATTCTTGCGTGGCCGCCGGACAGGGCCACGCCCAGCGCCCCGTCTGAAAAGCACACGTTCAACCCGCCCTGCATGGCGCGCGCAAGGCTGTGGAGGATGGCATCGGCGCTGGTGTAGACAGCCGGCACGTTGATCACCGACTCGACGTTGAACGTGGTCACCACGCTGTCTTCGGCCTTGAAGCCGAGCGTGGTATGCAGCGCCGGCCACGGGCTGATCTCCTCGTTCTCGCCCAGCACCATGACCATCTTCCAGGGCGCGCCCAGCGTCGACCGGTCCACCGGGGGAATCGCGCCACCGATGTTGCGAAGCACGAGCCTGATCGCGCGGCCGATCGTCTGGTTCACAGGATTCCCGACGCCTAACGCATCCGCGCCGCAGGCGATGCCCAGCCGCTGGCGCGCCGGCCCGTTGACGATGAACATCGGCCCGCCGGCGTTGGTCGTGGTCTGGATGCCATCCAGATTCAGCTCAGGGTCGGTGACCGCTTGCAATGCCGCGATCAGCAAGGGCATGTACTGGGGCTCGCAGCCTGCCATCACCGCATTCACCGCGAGCTTTTCGACGGTCGCGGCACCGAGACGCGGCGCGATCGCGGCCACCAGATGATCCGGGGCCAGTCCGCTGGCCTTGACCATCGCTTCCACCCTGTCCGTCGTCGGTGGCAACACCGGCAGTCCGTCGGACCAACCTTTGCGGGCCGCCCATTGGTTGAACTCGAAGGCATCGGCGGGCGCCGCGGACTGCACCGCGCGCAATCGACGGACGGCGTTCATCGCGAGCGCTCCCCAAGCGGCGACGTTGCGCCTTCGCGGGTTTCATTGGCGCGTTGCTCGGTCATCCGTTCGTCCATGGACTTCGCAATCTCTTCGGCCATTTGCCGCCAATCATCGTTGGTCATGAATTCGATCTTCGCCGGCAGGACGATGCGCGGCTGTTCGGCATGCCCCAGACTGCGGAACATGGTTTCGGCGACGACGCGAAATGGCTCGGTCACCAGCGTCATCGTGGGGACGCCCTTTTCGCGGATCTGGATGCTGTCGTGGCAACTCCACGACGTGCAGGAGCCTCAATTACCCAGCCCGACGATCGTGAGATCCGTGTCCGCGGCGATGGCGTCGATCATGGCCGCTTCCGCGGGCAGCGAAATGCCGGTCACCCAGTGCCTCACGCGCGTCACACCGTATTTTTCCGTGAGGATGACGTGAAGGTGTTCGGCCAGGGCCGCCATCGAAGTCCAGCCGTTCTCGAGAATGCCCACGGTCTTGCCGCGCAGGGAATCGGAACGGGCGCCCGCAAATTTTGCTTTCGGCTCGAGGTACTCCTCGGCCATGGGTGACAACACCGTGATGTCCATTGCAATGCTCCTCAGGATTGGAGTGATCAACCGTTAACGACGCGCCGGCTGGCCGTAGACCGCCGTCCAGTAACTCATGTCCACGCGGCTCTCCCAGGAATACTGGCGGTTCGCGGGGTCGATGAACGATAGGCCGTACTGGAAATACTTGAGCGAGCTCGGCCAGGTGGCAGCGCGGATGTAACCGCTGTCCGGAAACCAGAACATGCGCTCCAGTTCGATCTGCTTGGCGAGATCGTCGACTTTGAAGGTCTTGAAGTCCTCATGCTTCTGCAGCGAAGCCGCAATCTCGTTCAGCGGCGCCGACTTGACGTACTGCTCCACGCGGCGCAGCGCCTTCATCAGCTTCTCGACCGCGGCGCGCTTCTTCTGCAGGTTGTCCTTCATGCCCCAGAGGCTGGAGCCCACCGTGTCCTGAATGGTGTTCGGCGGAATCGAAGAAGGAATGCGCGGATCGACCAGCAGTCGCATGCCGTTGTCCAGGCCCGCCTGCAGGAAGCCGAGCGCCCCAACGGCGCAGTCGCTGCCGCCCGAGAGCACCGAGGGCACGATCTGGTTGGAATCACCGATGCCGAGGATGCTCCAGGTAGCCCCGGTGCCCGCCTTGAACGCCATGGCCACCGAATACAGCGCCGTACCGGGCGTTGTGGTGGATACGCGCGTGCAGTCGGCGATCGTCTTGACCTTCGAGGTCACCGCCATGAAGCCGAGCGCCGTGCCCGAACCCAGCGCGTAGATGATGGCCGTCTCCTTGCCTTCGCGCACCGGCACGAGCGCCGCGGACGCACCCACGGCCGCAATGTCGCCCTCACCGGCCACGACGAGATTCAGGGTGTTGGCGCGCGCCGTCTTGACCGAGTAGTCGAGGCCCTCCTGCTTGGCGAACCCGAGGGTTTCCAGCAGGTAGATGTGCGCGAGATTGGCCACATTGGCCGCGCTCATGACGACGATCCGGTCAGCCCCTGCGGCCTGACCATAGCCCAGCGATGGAACGAAACCAGCCAATACGATGGCCGCCGATAGCAATGCCGATTTGATACGCATGACGCCTCCCCCGATCGTGAATGCTGCAAACCGGACGACAGTCCTCCAACGCGCCCGGTTCCCCCCTGTGAACTGCCTTGAACTTCTGCAAACGATGCTACACCCAACAGCCGAATCGCGTCACCCTGCGCTCAGGCAGCGATCACGTTCTTCGATACGTTTTGCTGCCAGAAATGCTGTCAAAAATGCATATAGCAATCCGTCTGCTCTAGCTATATGACATCAATACTGACAACCATTATGTCAAGTTACAGCGGGTGCCGCATCTATCGATAGACTTCGCGACGATGTCGTACCGCCGTGATGTCGACACGGCGTTCGCGATCGGATATTCGGCACACGACGCGCCATTCGCCGACACGAATTCACCAGAGATCCGACGCACCTTCCAGTTTCACCGCACGGGCTGGACGCGGGTTCCGGGGCAACGCCTCAATCCGCTTGAGAATCCGCAACGCAATCGGTGTATCGAGGGCGCGCAATTCCTTGCCCGCGGACCGAGCAAAGACAACCGTGTAATCAGCCATGTGCTTTGCGTTTGACCTTGGCTTCGAGCAATCGCTTTACCTGAGCCAGGGAATCGCGCGGCTCCTTGCGCCGCTGATGGGCGACGTAGGCATCGAAAAGATCTTCCCAGAGGCTCTTGTGCTTCTTCAAATCGATGAGCACGGCTTTTCTGCGACCTTTTTGATCCATCAGAAACTCAATGCCGGGCACATTCATGTAAGAGCTTGCAGGATCCGTATGCCGGAAGGTATATCGCGGAGGCCAGTTCCATCCCGGTGAAATCGTGGTCCGTCCCGACTCCTCTGTGACACTGACCCTGTTTTCCCCCTAATGGATGCAACCAAATAGATGTATATCCCCTAGACAGCGGCATATGCTTTTGCCTATCTATATGCAAATAGGTGTCAGGATTTCCCTGATGCTGATCATCGCAGTATGAAGACCAACCGTACTTCGTGCCTTATAAAGTCCACGAAGCGCTACCTACTGAATCACATCAGATTCTTCACCAGAACAGACGTCCTACGAGTCCTTTTTTTTCATTCCACCAGCAGCTTGGCGAGGGGACCAACGCGTCACTCTCGTCCGCAGCATAGCCCCAACTGGATCGCGCTCTCGCGAAACCATGGCGTGAAATCAGCCGGCCTTTGCGCGAATGCCATACCCAGCGCCTTCAATTCAATGACGTCGATATCGGCAACCTCATCCGTATTGGGCCGGAGTACTCCACCAAAAACGCCTCGAAAAGGCTGCTGCAATTCATAGTCCTTGAGCCCGTATTCCGCAATTTCGATTTGCGCTCGGATGACACCGCCCCATCGCTCGAGCGGAATGTGCTCGATACCGAGTTCCTCAAAGAGCCCGCGGTGCGCGCCCTGCTCGTAGGTCTCTCCGGGCGTCAGATGTTCCGCAACGCTGAGATCCCAGGCGCCGGGGCAGACATCCTTCGACCCTTGCCGCCGTTGAATAACGAGGCGGCCGTCCGGACGAAACAGGAACACCGTTGCCGCGCAGTGCCAGAGCCCTTCGCGATGCACGCGCGAGCGCGGCGCAATGCCCGCAGCATTGCCGCTCGCGTCAAAGGTCTGAAATGGCTCGTCCTGCATTTAGCATCCGTGTTCTACCGCGCGCCGGCAAGCGTGGTCATGCGGCACATTACTTCGAATCACCGAGGCATCCCCGCCCTACTTAGGATTCATCCCCGGAATCACCTTCTCGCGCATGGCGTCGATAAAGGCGTACTTGTCGGGCTTGCCCTCAAGCGTTGACCTACGAGCCAGGCACCTTTTCCTGTCTTGACCAAACATACCTGTCTTGGTATATATTCGCATGTCTACGATTCCTTCGAGCCTCTCCCGCGAGAAACCGCTGCACTGGGTGGCGTCGGCGAAAAAGGACTACCTGAGTTTCCCGGCCGAGGTACAGGACGAAATGGGCTATGCGCTGGGACTGGCTCAGCTTGGTGCAAAGCACCCGAACGCCAAGTCCTGGAAAGGCGAGGGGCCGGGGATTCTGGAGATCGTCGAGGATCATCGCGGCGACACCTACCGCGCAGTTTATGCGGTGCGCTTTTCCGACGTGGTGTATGTGTTGCACGCTTTCCAGAAGAAATCGAAGCAAGGCATCAAGACACCGCTGACAGACGTGAAGTTGATTGCAGAGCGCCTCAAACGCGCCCAGGCCGATTACGAAAGCAGAGGTAAGCCATGATCAGGATCACCCGCGGAACCACCAACGTCTTCGCCGATTTGGGCTATCCCGATGCCGCTGAACGGCAGACCAAGACGCGCCTCGCGCTGGCTGTCAATGAACTGCTCAAGGCGCGCAAGCTGAAACAACGCGAGATCGGCGCCCTGCTCGGCGTGCCGCAACCCAAAGTCTCAGCCCTGAAAAACTACCGCCTTGACCAATTCTCCGTCGAACGCCTGATGGAGTTTCTCACCGCGCTCAATCAAGACGTGGAGATCATGATCCGGCCGCGCGCAAATTCCAGTGAGGCCGGAAAAATTTCAGTGCTGGCGGCACCGTAACCTTGCCCGCGCTGTGGCGCCGTGCCTTCGCCGGGCTCGGTCGACCACACCGGTGAACACCAGTCAGGAGCTTTGCGGCCCAGCCCGGCGACCGAAACGCGCGCTTCGCGTTTTCTGAAGTCGACGAAGCACTTACTACACAGAATCACTTCGGATTCATCCCCGGAATCACCTTCTCCCTCATCGCGTCGATGAAGGCGTACTTGTCGGGCTTGGGCATGGTGAACCAGAGCTGGTTCGCGCCCCAGCCGGCGATCTGCTTCACGCGCGCGGCGAACTGCTCGGGGTTGCCGGCGACGGTGAAGCGGTCGGCGAGGTAGTCGGTGAGGCCGAGCTTCTCGATCGCGTTGACATTGTTCTTGTCGTGGCCGACGTGCTCGTGCTCGGTGTAGTCGTAGCCGTGGATGAGCTGTTCCAGTTTCTCTTCGAATTCCTTCGGCACGCCCTTGTTGTTGCGCACGCCGAGGCGAAACGTGGCGTTGGCCGCGGCGGCGAGGTGGGTCTTGATGCTCTGGATGGCCGCGGGCAGCGTGGGCTCGATGCTGGCGCCGATCAGCCACCAGATGTCGATGTCCTCGATCCGCCGACCGGCGGACTTGGCGCCATCAGCCACGTATGACAAGGCGTCGGCGACGAGGTCCTTGCCTACGCCGCCACCGATAATCACGCCCTCGCAGGTGGCGCCGGCGAGCTTGAGCGACTTCGGGCCATGCGCAGCCATGTAGATCGGGATCATGCGATGCTTGCGGAACACCATCGTCTTGCCGTTGAACACCGCAGCGCCATCCGACCACATGTCGCGCAGCGCACGGATGTAGCTGCTCATGTAGTCGAGCGTCACGGACTTCTCGCCGGCGCTGTAGGCCGCGGAGTCGCCGGTGCCGATGCCGAGCACCGCGCGGCCGCCGGAGAGTTCATCCACCGTGGCGATGGCCGAGGCCGTGACCATCGGGTGGCGCGTGATGGGGTTGGTGACGCGCGGGCCGAACATCACCCGATGCGTGTTCAGCGCCACGATGGTGGCCTGCGAATACACCTCGGGGTAGAGCGAGGGCGAATCGCCCACGCCGATGGCGTCGAACCCGGCTTGCTCGACCGCCTTCACCCAACCGGGGTATTCGCGGATACGGTCGCACACCAGGCTCACACCCAACTTGATTCGTGTCATCGCATTCCCCTTGTCGCGGCGCCTGGGCGCTTGCGCGCCTTCACGCCTTCATTCCGTACAGGCGCTTGGCGCCGGTGGCGAAAATAGTCTTCTCAAGATCTGCCGGCATTTTCATGCGGCGGATCATTCCCGGCGCATCGGTGTAACCGTCCGAGTGGGGATAGTCCGTCGCCCACAGGATGTTGTCGCGGCCGATGTAGTCGGCGAGCAGGGGCAGCGTCCCCTCCACCGGTTCGAACGAGATGAAGCACTGGCGGCGAAAGATATCGCTCGGGCGCATGCTCAGTTTCGTATCGTTCATGGACTTGTCGTCGAAATGCCGGTCCATGCGGTCGAGCCATCCCGCCACCCAGCCGCCGCCCGCCTCCATGAATCCGACGCGCAGCTTCGGGAAACGGTCGCACACGCCGCACATGACGAAGCTGGTGACCGCCGCCATCATCTCCAGCGTGTGCGTCGTGGCGTGCTTGACGGCATAGGCGGTTCCGGTCGGCGTGCCGAAGCGGTCATCGCCCAGCACCGACATGCCGACGTTCGATGACGCCGTGTGCACGGCGATGGCGAAGTCGTTCTCCTCGCAGGCGCGCCAGATGGGATCGTTCTCCGGGTGATGCAGGAAGCGGTGGTAGGACGGATTGGGACGGATGAAGCCGGCCTTCATGCCCAGCTTTCTTGCCGCGAATTCGATTTCCTTCACCGCGCCTTCCACGGTCTGCATCGGCACCATGGCCACGCCGAAAAGGCGTTCCGGGTACATGGCGCAATAGTCGGCCAGCCAGCGGTTGTAGGCATGGCAGGTCGCCGCGGCCAGCTCGGGATTGCGGATACCGCCCATGTAGAGGCCCAGGCTCGGGTAGAGGAACGAGCAATCGATGCCTTCGGCATCCATGTCGGGAATGCGTTTGTGCGGATCGAATCCCCCGGGCTTGCCATCGAAGTAAGACGTGCCTTCCGGCTTGACGCCTTCGCGCATGCCGATACCGCCCACCGCGGCAAACCCTGTCGGGATGGTCTTGCCGAACTGCACGATGTTGCCTTCCTCCACGCGGAACATTTCCGCGCCGCTGGCGTCATGCAGCATCTGCGGCGCGTCTTTCTTGTGCTTGTCTTCCAGGTAATTGAGCCACAAGTCCGCGGGCTCGAGGACGTGTGCGTCGGCGTCTACTACGTTGTAACTGCGTGCCATGGTTCGTGGCCTCCGTTTGAGTCGATAATCTTTGAGCGTTTTGTGCGCGTTTAGTTCGCGGTGTTCATGCGCCCGGCTTGTCGAACAGGGGCAGGCGTTCGGAGACAACCTTCGTCGCGATAAAGATGTCGATCTCCCTGGCGCTGTAGCCCAGGTCGCCGAGGATGGCGCGCGTGGCTTCACCGGGTTCCTCGGCCGGCCAGCCGCGCGCGCAGCCGATGGCCGATTGCGATGGGTGGACGATCACCTGGGACATCGGGCCCCAGTGCGGGTGGGACCAGTTCACGCGCAGGTGGTCCGCCTCCAGGCTCTTGTCCTTGATAAGGTCGCCCACGGTGCGCTCGCGCACGGCCACGACGCCCGCAGCAAGAAGGCGCGCGATGGCTTGCGTCGAATCGGCACTGGCCAGCCCGGGGATGAATGCGGCCGTCAACTTGTCGAATGCCTGGGTCTTCTCGACGCGCACCCAACCGTCGCTGCAGCGGATGACCTGCGTGGCCGCGTGCACTTCGCCGGCCGAGAGATGCGGGAAGAGCTGGTCGTCGCGGATGAAGGTGGCGCTGCGCGCGAGACTCCCGCCCACGCGCACTGCGCGGCCCGTGGTGCGCGCTTCACGCAGCGCCATCAGCACGCCGAAGGCGCCCAGCAGGCCTGTCGAATAATCGTTCACCGGCACGGGCACCTGCTTGGCGACGCCGTTCTGCGCGCGCGCCACCTGCATGCCCGAGGCGGCCTGCGCATTGTGTTCCCACCCGGCGCGGGCCGCCCACGGCCCGCCATGATCGAAGGCGTTGAGGGACGCATACACGATGCCAGGGCGAAGGCGTGCGGCTTCCTCGAAGCCCAGGCCAAGGCTCGCCAGTTTGCCGATACGGAAGTTCTCCACCAGCACGTCGCAGCCGGCCACCAGCCGCCGCGCGATGTCGAGGCCCGCGGCGCGGCGCAGGTTCACCGACAGGCTGCGCTTGCCGCGGTTCACATCCAGCCAGCCATAGGTGCTGCCCGGCCGCACGGCGGGGTCGACCTTGATCACGTCGGCACCCAGCTCGGCCAGCGTGCGCCCGCAGGTGGGGCCGGCGAGGATGATGGCGAAGTCCACTACCTTCACGCCTGCCAGCGGCAGGTCGCCCGGTGTCAGCTGTTCCGTCTTGACGCCCGGGTTTGAACCCACGGGGCGCGCCGGCACCTTGGCGCGCGGCAGGTCCTCCGGCATGAAGGTGCGCACTCCGGGGCCCACCGTAAGGCGGCCACTTTCCTCGATGATGATGTCGGCTTCACGCGCGTGCGCGTTGGCGATCCACTCGTCGGCCGTGCGGCAGGCGGTCAGGGCACCGTTCAGCGCATTGATGCTGTCTTCCCATTCCATCGATGGCCGCTCGAGGAACATGCCGGCCATGCGCTCGGCCCACATCGCCTCGGCGGCGCGGTCGGGCAGGCGGGCGAGGCCCTGCCCGGCGGGCACGCTCCATTCGTGCTTGCCGCCCGCTGTCATCATCGACTCGACGAAGCCCGCGTGGTGGCCCTGGCTCATCACATAGCGGCCGTCGGAAGCGGCGTAGATCTCCGCCTGCGGCAAGTGCGGCAGCGAGAGCGGGTCGATCACCGCCGGGTTCTCAGGAAACAGCAGGCGCCGCGCCAGCACCGTGAGGCCTGCCGAGTAGAGCGGCCATTCGATGGTGTCGCCGCGCCCGGTCTGGTCGCGCCGCAGCAGCGCGGCGGCGGCCTGCACCGAAGCCCAGATGGCGCCGTAGGCGCTGGCCATGGGCAAGGGCTCGGTGCCGTGCGGCCCGGAGGGGTCTCCATCGGCCTTGCCGGCCGAGAGCCGGTTGAGTCCCAGCTCGGCATGGATGAGCTCGTCGTTCAGCGTGCGCCGCGATGAAGCCCGCGGATGGCCGGGAGGGAAATCCGTGAAGCGCACGACGATGGCCGAGGCCGCCGTCGCAGGCAAGGGTTCGGCGCCGGCGTCGCCCGTGCGGTCGTCGATGACGAGGTCGGCCTTGCCGGTCGCAGTCGTTGCAGCGGCGCCCTGCTGCACGAGCAGTAATTCGAACATGCGCCCGACGCGGCTCTTGCCGAGCCTCGCGATGGAGATGCCCTTCAATAGTTTCACGACGGGCGGCATTGCGTTGGTTTGTCCCATGCTGTCCTCCGGTCAGGCCTGCTTGATGATGTTTTTCCACACCGCGCGCGGGAACCAGCTCGACGCGACCTCGGCGCCCACGCCCGGTGCTTCGCCGGGCACGGCGTAGCCGTCCTTCACCGCGATGGGACCGCCCAAGAGGTCGTCCCACCACGGCAGGTATTCACCGATGGTCGCCGCCGGCGTGCCGCACACCAGGTGCACGCCGATGTGCGGGTACACGTGCGTGGTCATGCGTACGCTGCGCGTCTCGGCCACCGCCGCGGCCTTGCGCCAGCCGGTGATGCCGCCGCAACGCTCCAGGTCGAGCATCACATAGGGGCAACCGATCTCGTCCATGATGCGCACCGGCCCACGCACGCCGTAGGCGTTTTCGCCGGTGCAGATGGGCGTATCGAGGCTTTCAACCAGGTTGCGCATGCCGTCGTAGTTGTCCTGGTGCAGCGGGTCCTCGATCCACATGAGCCCGATGTCGTCCATTTCGTAGCAGGCCTTGGCCGACTCCACCGTGCCCCAGCGCTGCGCGATGTCGATGGCGAGCTGCCCTTTGCCATCCATCGATTCAACCAGGCTGCGCACGCGATCGGCATCCACCATCGGCGGGTTGAGGCCCATGCGCGCCTTGAAGTCGCGGTAGCCCGATGCCCAGCCGGCCTCAAAGGCGCGGTGCAGCTCATCGGTGGGGGCCTTGCCCGAGGCATCGGCCGAGATCAGGTTGAGGTACATGCGCGCCTTGTCCTTGTGACCGCCCAACATGCGCCCCAGCGGCAGGTTCTGCGCACGGCAGGCGATGTCCCAGAAGGCGATGTCGAGGATGGACATGCCCATGGTGGCCAGGCCGCTGGTGCCGACGAAATTGGAGAACGCCTCGTAGTCGCTCCAGATGGCGTCCATGCGCGTGGGGTCGCGCCCCAGCGCGAACTGCGCCGCCACTTCGGTGGCGCCGGTGATGAACTTGGCGCGCTGCGAGCCGATGGTCCAGCCGTAGCCCTGGCCGGTGATGCCTTTATCGGTGCGCACCACCGCGAGGATGGTGGCGATGCTGGCGCCGCTGGTAATGGGGTTGGCGAGCGGGTTGGGCAGCGGGATGTCGAAGAGGTAGAGCTCTACGGAAGTAATCTTCATGGTGTTCCTGTCATTCCCTGAAAAGGTGGAGGTGTTCGGGGGCAAGGTCGAGCACGACGGCGGTGCCGATCTCGAGTTGTTCCTTGAGCGCGCCAGTGCACTGCCAGGTGTGGCCGTCGCCGATCTCGACCACGTACTGGGTGCTGTCGGCCGAGGCGCGCACGCGATCGACGATGCGGCCGCTCAATCCTGCGGCGTCGGATACCGCGCTGCTGCCGGCAGCCTGGATACGCGTTCTTGACGGGTGACATTTCATGACAAATTGGTCATTGATGCCCTGTTGGTCGTGTATGCGTGATGCCAATACTGACAAGCGTCCCGCCGACGTGACCAGCGTCGCCGCATCGCCCGCGCCCTCGATACGCCCGGACAGCGTGTTGGTGAAGCCGAGGAAATCGGCAACCGGGCCGCTGGCGGGTGAATCGTAAAGCTCGGCCGCCGACCCGAGCTGCATCAGGCAGCCGTCGCGAATGATGGCGATGCGGTCGGCGATGAAGATGGCCTCGGCGTGGTCGTGCGTGACGTACACGCCGGTGAATTCGATGCGCCGCTTCAGTTCGCGGATCTGGAAACGCAGCTGCTCGCGCAGGTTGGCGTCGAGGTTGGACAGCGGCTCGTCGAAGAGCACCAGGCTGGGCTCGGCCACCAGCGCGCGGGCGAGCGCCACGCGCTGCTGCTGGCCGCCGGAGAGCTGGTGCGGGAATCGCCCGGCCAGCGCTGCGCAATCGACGAGTTGGAGGTACTGGCGCACGCGCGCATCGACATCGTTCGAGGCCATACGCCGGCGCACCAGCGGGTAGCCGACATTCTGCGCCACTGTCATGTGTGGCCACAGCGCATAGGACTGGAACACCATGCCCATGTTGCGACGGTGCGGCGGCTCGTTGATGCCGGACGCTGACGAGAACATCGGCTGGCCCGCAACCGAGATGGTTCCGGCGTCGGGGGTCTCGAGGCCGCCGATGCAGCGCAGCAGCGTGGTCTTGCCCGAGCCGCTGGCGCCCAGCAGCGCGACGATCTCGCCTTCTTCGACCGAGAGCGAAAGGTTGTTCACCACGTGCACGCCCGTCGCTTCGTGTTTGCCTCCCTTGTCGCCAGCGTGGCGCGCGAAGGTCTTGTCCAGTTGTGCGATGTCGAGATAGCTCATGGCTTTGACGGTTCTGTGTGTCGGTCATTCGATTTCATGGGATGAGCGTCCTTCAACGAGCTGTGCCGGCAGCCGGGCGCCACAGCCGAGCGGCGGCAAAGATCAGCGCGAGGCCTGCGGCGCTGACAAGGAAGATCACCACGGCAAGCGCTGCCACGGCCGGGAAGGTCTGCGAGTCATACAGCGTGAAGAGGTAGGTCGAGATGACGTTGTTGCCCGGTGTGGCGAGCATGATGGAAATCGGCATCTCGCGCAGCAGGATGACGAAGGTGAGGCCCCAGGCGCTGATGATGCCGCCGCGAAGGAGCGGCATGACCACATCCACCATGGCGCGGCTGCCCGAGGCGCCGGACATGTA
>CANJXQ010000003.1 GCA_947478805.1 Betaproteobacteria bacterium
GGCGGCGAATATCTGCTCCACCGCGCTGAGCAAGGCGGCGTAGGAGCCGGTCTGCGTCACCGTGGTGGCGGTGATACCGAGGTTGTTGAGCACCAGCAGCGCCAGCGCCTTGTCGCTGGTAGAGGCGAAATTGGCCACCAGCGCGTTGACAAATTCCCGATTGTTGGCGCTCGCCTGCGCCAGGTAGGTGCTGTAGTCAGCGTAGCCCGGTGCCTTGCCGTACAGCGCCTGATAGACCTGAATGACGACGCCGGCCGCCGAGCTGCTGCTCACCGCCAGCGGCGTCTTCATCGGCGTGCCGGAACCGGATTCGGAAGCGTCGGGTCCGGCGCCGCAAGCGGCCAGAATACACGAAGCTAAAAGGAGAAAAAATACTCTCATGCTGGCCTTCCTGGAACTGGACGCAACCTGAACTTGGAATGCCAGATGGGTTTTTTTCGACTCGCGCGGCGATTTTTTGAATCGCGCGGAGAGCGCCGAGAGTATAGGCGCTGCGATGGCGTCAAACGCCTGAAGCGGCTTGCAGAATGGACGACCGCATCGGTCACGTCCTTGAGCCGCCAAATCGGTAAAGGCCATTAGGGCATAGCCGCCAGTCGTCGGCGCGTGGCACCAGACCCGCATTCGCGAGGTGCAGGCGGGCGAACCCATGGCCCAGTGGAACGGCCGGCGCGAGCTGGTCAGTGCTAAATGGGATCACTGCCGAGCCCAGTATATCGATGCGTCCGGCCACTATGCCAATATCAGCACGGCCTTCGACCACGTTGCCGGCGATCTCCAGGTTGGGCTTCTCGCGAAGGTCCACGCTAAGCCTTGGATTGACCGCCAGCCAAGAAGCGAGAACGCGAGGCATGCCGTCAGTGATCACCGTTGCAGTGGCGAACACCCGCACATGTCCGCGCAGCCCATCGCCATAGGCCAACGGATCGATGCGAAGGCGCTCGGCCGGGTGGAGCACCAGACAAGCATGGTGCAGCACCGCCTCGCCGGTGGCCAGAATGCGCACGCCACGCGCTTCGCGGGCCAGCAAAGGTACTGCGGGCCCGGGACTCCATCGCCTTGGTGTGGGCACTGGCCGCCGCCAGCGACAGTCGCTGCTGCCGCTCCGCTGGGGTCAGGTTCGCGTTCTCCTCGGTGGCGACGAAGATCCGCAAGCCGGTCAGATCGAAATTCATGGCAGCCCGCTGGTAGACCCGCCATCGGAATTTCAGAAGCCTTGCTTCAGAAAAGGCAGATTGCTTCAATCCGATCAAACAGAGATGATCCACTGTCTTCAAAATTTGCGAATTCTCTACCGCACGCCAGCTTACCCAGCGCAACGAATGAATCCGTCATCCAAGCCCGCCTCCGTCGATGTCACAGCCCTGCAGGACCGGAAAGGCCACACAGAGACTCTGATCGATCAGATCACGGTCGCGCCACTCGTGGCCATGGCGGCCACACTCGACCGCGGCGACCCAATGCCGGTCGTCGGAACGGAGCTTCCGCCGCTTTGGCACTGGCTGTTCTTCCTTCCCCAGGCGCGCCACAGTGACATCGACCTCGACGGCCACCCAAAGCGCGGCACCTTCCTGCCGCCCGCATCGCTGCCACGCCGCATGTGGGCGGGCGGGCGGCTGCAGTGGCACGCGCCGATCGCGGTTGGGGACATGGTGCGTCGTGTCTCGCGGATCGAGTCGGTCACGCAAAAGTCCGGTCGCAGCGGCCCGATGCTCTTCGTGCTGGTACGCCACGAGATCCATGGCCCCACGGGCCTCGCATTGACGGAGGAACAAGACATCGTTTACCGAGCCGCCCCCAGCGCCAGCGACTCCGCGCCTGCCCCCACGGCAGCACCGCTAACAGCTACGTTTTCGCGCGAGGTGCATGCCGATCCGGTGTTGCTGTTTCGCTATTCGGCGCTGACCTTCAACGGTCACCGCATCCACTATGACCGCCCCTACGCGATGCAGGAAGAAGGTTACCCGGGCCTGATCGTCCATGGCCCGTTGATCGCAACGCTGTTGGTGGATCTCATCCGTCACCAGTATCCGGGCCGCCGGTTTTCGCGCTTTTCATTCCGCGCAGTACGGCCGACTTTCGACGGTCATCCTCTCAGGGTCTGCGGCCGCCCGGAACATGGCCCTGGTGACCCTAAGGTGCGCCTATGGGCCCAAGATCACGAAGGGTGGACCACCATGCAAGCCGAAGCTGAACTGACAGAATGACCAACTAACGCGCGAGCAGACTGAAGCGCAACAGAACAGAACAGAATGGCAACACCCCTGGCTCGCCCCTTTCACACCTCATCACCCAAAACATGATCAAGACCCAATTCGATGACCGCCATCCTGAGATCCGCGACGCCGTACGAGCCTTGTGCGCGCAGTTTCCAGACGAATACCACCGCAAGGTGGACGAGGCACGCACCTACCCCGAGGCGTTCGTCGACGCGCTGACTAAGGCTGGCTGGCTGGCGGCGCTGATCCCGCAGGAATATGGCGGCTCCGGTCTGGGCCTTGCTGAGGCCTCGGTCATCATGGAGGAGATCAACCGCTCTGGCGGCAACTCCGGTGCCTGCCACGGCCAAATGTACAACATGGGAACCCTGCTGCGCCACGGCTCCCAGGCCCAGAAGGAACTCTACCTGCCGCGGATCGCCAGCGGCGAATGGCGTCTGCAGTCGATGGCTGTAACCGAACCCACCACCGGCTCCGACACCACGAAAATCAAGACCACGGCCGTCAAAAGAGGCGACCGTTATGTCGTCAACGGCCAGAAGGTCTGGATCTCGCGCGTGCAGCACTCCGACGGGATGATCCTGCTGGCGCGCACCACCCCATTGGTGGAGGTGACGAAGAAGTCCGAGGGCATGTCGATCTTCCTAGTCGATCTGCGACAGGCAGAGAAGAGTGGCATGAGCGTGCGGCCTATTGCCAACATGGTCAACCACGAGACCAACGAACTGTTCTTCGAGAACCTAGAGATTCCGGCCGAGAACCTGATTGGCCAGGAAGGCCAGGGGTTCAGGTACATCCTGGACGGCCTGAATGCCGAACGCACGCTGATCGCAGCCGAGTGCATCGGTGACGGCTACTGGTTCATGGACCGCGTGACAAAGTACGTCAGTGAACGCGAAGTGTTCGGCCGTCCGATCGGCCAGAACCAAGGCGTGCAGTTTCCGATTGCCGATGCCTATATCGAGGTCGAGGCCGCCAACCTGATGCGTTTCGAGGCCTGCGCGCGCTACGATGCCCACCAGCCCTGCGGCGCCCAGGCCAACATGGCCAAGTACCTGGCAGCCAAGGCCAGCTGGGAAGCGGCCAACGCGGCCATCCAATACCACGGCGGCTTCGGCTTCGCTTGCGAATACCACATCGAGCGCAAATTCCGCGAGACACGCCTGTACCAGGTGGCCCCGATTTCGACCAACATGATCTATTCCTACGTGGCCGAGCACATCCTCGGCTTGCCGCGTTCTTTCTGAGCACCGGCCAAAGGATCCAGCCATGACCCGTCCTCTCGAGGGAATCATCGTGGTCACGCTCGAGCACGCCATCGCCGCGCCTTTCTGCACACGCCAGCTGGCCAACCTGGGTGCCCGCGTGATCAAGGTGGGGCGTCCGGCTCCGACGACTTGACCCGTGCCTATGGCCAGGGCGTGTCGGGCCAGTCATCGCATTTCGTGTAGACCAACCGCCCCAAGGAAAGCGTCGCGCTGAATATGAAGGACGCAGAGGCCCTGGCTGCGCTGAGGCAGTTGGTCGAACGCCGACGTGCTGGTACAGAACCTGGTAGATCGTTGCAACCAAGAAATACATATCAAGCGACTCCGAGGTCGAACTTGTTCCAACGAAACACCACGGGCGATACATTGATCTCTGCGATACCTTTGAGGATGCGTTTTTTTAATTTGTCTTTGGATGTGCCCGGATATGTCGCAAGAATGTCCGCCCCATTTTGGCGAAGGCGCACTCAACCTAGGGGCCGCAGTTCGCTATCCGTAATTGGCCTCTGATCGATCACTGAAACGGGTTTACGCGCGTTTGGCAGACTCACCGTATGGGTCAAAGAAAACGCAGGTAAATGGGGGCCCTGGCCAGGGTCGATAAGGGCGGCGATCAGCCGCAGGTGGTCGACACGATGGGCGGATGAATACATGTGCGCTGGGACGAAGGTGCACCAGCCATGCCGCACGGGCAGTTGGTCTTATTCGCAGATCTTTTTGGGGCCGCCACCGGCGTGTTCAAGCGCTGGGTGTCGACCGGCCCGCTGGAGTACCGAAGCGGCAACGCACCGGACAAACGCGACGCGCTGGGCGCGCTGATGATGGGGATGCTGGCCGGTCACCGGCGCTATGCCCACATCACCGCGCTGCGCCGGGCCTTGGAGCGTATCGATGAAGCCGCTAGCACGGCGCGGGTGCGAGCGGCGCTGATGCACTCGACCCAGCCACGTGCTGCACACCTTCTGGCTGGGCAACCTGCGCCTGGTGCTGGATGTGCAGGTCAGCTCGGGCAAGCAGCACACCAGCGCGCACGCCAAGGCGGTGATGGTCGGCGACGCGACGCACCCCATCGAAGCGATCGGGCAGTTCCACCGGGACCGAGCTGACTGCGAGAACGGCTTTGACGCGTTGAAGAACCGGCGGGCGATGAGCGGCTTCACCACCCGGGACATCAACCGCTGCCAGACCACGGCGCGCTCCTGTGAGCTGAGGTACAACTGGTGGGCTGGTACTGCAGGGCCGCCAACCCGAGCGCTCGCATGGAGGCGATCACGAGTCGCCCACTGCTGCTTGCGGCTGTGGGCAAGACGGCAAGTCATGCCCGGCAAACCAGGCTGTACCTGACGCCCATGCATGGAAAAGTCAGCGTCCTCACATCGTTGATCGCCAATATCCGTGCGGCTTTGGAGCATGTCAGGCTCACTGCGGAGCAGTTCAAGACGACAGGCCCATGGGCCTGTGCTGATGCGCTGCGCGCGCGAGAAAATCGAGCCGACCCTCGGTCCGTTCAGACCCCCAGATGCCCTGCCCGCTACAGGGTTGAATGTTTGTCCATGCGCGGCTCCCGGGGTCGAATCAGATCACGCCCTGCGCCTGAAGGGCTTCTAACTCGCGCGCGCCCAGTCGCAGCAAGTCGCCATAGACCTGCGCGTTTGCCGAGCCGAGCTCCGGGGCCGGCTGGTCAAATTGCGAAGGCGTACGTGAAAACCGGATGGGAAGACCCATGCCCACGGCGTGCGTGTCGCCCAAGCGCGGGTGCGACAGCTTCATGACGGCACCTCTCCCGTGCAGCACGGGGTCGCGAAGCACTTGCTCGGGCGTGCGCACGGCGGCGCAAGGCACGCCACGGCGCTCCAGCAGTTCGTGCACGACCTGCGCCGATGTGCGCGTGCAGGTCCACGCGCTGATGATCGCATTGATGTCGCCGGCGTGTTTCATTCGCTCTCCGCGGCTGGCGTAACGCGGATCGGTGGCGAGATCGGGTTGGCCCAGCGCGCCCGCGAGGCTGGCGAACCACTCGGGACTGAAGGCGACGATAGCCACATGACCGTGTGTGGTCGGGTACACGCCGAAGGGCGCGAGACGATCCTGGAAATTGCCGGAGCGCCGCGGGAAGCCCGCCTCGCCCATCACGTCGAAGTGTTCCTCCGCCACCAAGGATGCAAGGCAATCCAGCATGGACACCTCCACGCGCTGGCCTTCGCCGGTGCGCCCACGGTGGATCAGCGCCGCCAAGATGCCGTTGACCGCAAACATCGGTGCCACGAGGTCGGCGATCGGCAGGCCCCAGCGGGTCGGCGGGCCGTCCTGCTCGCCCGTCACTTCCATGATGCCCGAAAGCGCCTGCACGATGATGTCCATGCCCTTGAGCTGCGGCGTTGTACTGGGCTCGCCGAAAGCCTTGATGGAGGCGTAGACGATCTTAGGGTTGGCCGCGCAAACGGCGTCGTAGTCCACACCGAGCCTGGCCGTGGTGCCTTCACTCATGTTCTCGATGAGAACGTCGGACTCCCTTGCGAGTTGCAGGAAGAGTTCGCGGCCCTTCGGCGACTTCAAATCCAGCGTGATGCTCTTCTTGTTGCGACCGCGGTTCAGGTTGGTGAGCGACTCCTGCCCCTCCCGGCACGCGCCAAAATTGACGCCGCCAGCGCCCACGAAGGGCGGGTTGGTGCGCGCGATGTCGCTACCGCCGGGCGCTTCGACGCGGATGACTTCCGCCCCCATGCCGCCCAGCAATAGGGATCCATACGGACCCGAAAGCGCGACAGTGAGGTCCAGCACACGGATGCCCTGCAAAGGGCGGACTGAAGAGGTCATGTTCACTTCATTTTCATTCAACAGGATTTCGCCAGCGCGCGCACTTTGCCGGACATGGTGATATTCCCCGTGTTCAGGGCTGAAACTGGCGTGCCAGTGCCAGAATCTCGTGCGCCGTCTTGACGTGCGCGATGTCAATGTGTTCGCCGTCGTAGATGGTGGACGCACGGCCTTGCTTCTGCGCCTTCTCCAGCGCCGCGATCATGCCTTGGTAAAAAGCAACTTGCTCGCCCGACGGGCTGTAAACTTCGTTGACCGCGGGGACGTTGGACGGATGCAGGATCAGCTCACCGCTCATTCCCAGCGCCCGGTCGCGCACCGCGCCGGCGCGCAGGCCTTCGAGGTCGTGCACCTGCTGCCAGACTCCGCCGATGGGCAGCTTACCGGCGGCACGCGCGGCCATCACCACACGCGATTTGAAGTATTGCGTCTCGCGTCCCTCCGCGGACCACACGGTGCCGAGGGCGCGCGCCACGTCACCGTTCTTCGCGGTCGACCCCACGATCGCCGGGACACGATCGCGCAGCGCGATCTCATAGGCAAACTGGAGCGAGCGCGCGGTCTCCAGCAGCGGCACCACCAGCGTCATGCCTATCGGCACGCCCTTGCGGTACTCGGCTTCCGACAGCATGGAAGATACCGTGTCGATGTCCTCGGGGCCACAAGGCTTGGAGATCATGACGCCCTCGACGTGCGTGCCAATCACCGCGAGGATGTCGTCGAAATCATAGAGATGCGGACTGCGGTTGATGCGCACCCAGACCCTCTGCTTTTGCGAGGCCAGCCACTCCAACTTGGACTTGACGATTTCGCGCGCTTCGACTTTCTGGGCGACAGGCACGCTGTCCTCCAGGTCGAGAATGAGGGCGTCGGCCTTGCTGCTAACGGATTTCTCGATCCAGCTGGCCTTGTTTCCCGGAACGAAGAGGAAAGAGCGTATGGGTTTCATGCGAGCCCTTGAGGTAAAGTAAATGAATGGCCAGCGCGTTCAACAAAATCCACCTGATCCGTTCGGTCGATCTTTTCACACTCAAGCTCTTCCTCACGGTGGTGGAGGAAGGCCAGGTGGGCCGCGCGGCGGCGCGCGAGAACATCGCCGCGTCCGCAGCGACCAAACGCATCCAGGACCTCGAGGAGATCGTGGGTGGCCAGTTGTTCGAGAGAAACCCGCGCGGCGTGGTTCCCACTGCGGCGGGGCTGGTGCTGGCACGTTATGTGACACAGATCTTCGGCACCCTGGAGGACATTCGGCGCGACTTCGGCGAGTTCACGGAAGGTGTACGCGGCACCATCCGCGTGTGCTCCACGGGCGGCATCATTAGCCTCTACATCGCCCGCGAGATTGCGGAGTTCGCGCGCAGCTTCCCTCTGGTGGACATCGACCTGCGGGAAAGCCTCAACCTTGAGGTGATCAGCACGCTCTGCGTGGGCGAGACAGACGTCGCGATCTTCGTGGCCACGCCCGGGAGTCCCGGAAAGGATCTCGATACGGTCGACTACCGGACCGACCGCCTGATGGCCGTCGTGTCGCGCGGCCATCCCCTGGAAGACCGCGAGCATGTCAAGGTCACCGAACTGCTGGAGCACAACCTGATAGCCATCATGCCGTCCACGAACCTGATGGGCCATGTCCGGCAGGCCGCGCAGCGCGCCGGCGTTGAATTCAATCCCAAGTACAACGTCAACAGCGTGTATGCCGCGACGGCGTTGGTGCGCGTGAATCAGGGCGTGACGATCCAGCCGGAGAACATGCTCTCGGCCGCCGACCTCGATTACGTGCGCACCGTTCCCCTTGACGAGCCCTGGGCCAAGCGGCACCTGGTCGTGGGAACGCGCAAGGGCCGCGCGCTGTCGGTTGCCGCGCGCAATTTCGTGGCGCAGCTGACCTCGCGGCCGGGCTGAGTGGCGCGCGCTGGATCTCATGCCACCGTACGCCGCGTGAGTGCCGCGACGTCCGACGCCGCATAACCGAGCCAGCGTCCCAGAACGTCCTCATTGTGCTCGCCCAGGCGGGGCGGCGGTTCGGACGGCGCGCCGCGCGCGCCCGTCATCTTGATCGGGTTGCCGGGCACCTGCACCTCGCCCCACACCGGGTCCTGCAAGGTCAGCAGCATCTCTCGCGCCTCGATATGCGGGCAATCGAAGATGTCTTCCACCTGATTGACGACCGAAGCCGGCACGCCGCCCGCGTTGAACGCATCGACCGCCTGTTTGCGCGTGTGCGCGGCCAGCCAGGGCGCGATCCGCTCGTTGAGGACCGGCAAGTTGGCGTTACGCTTGACGCCGTCGGCGAAGCGCTCGTCGTCCAGCAATGAGGGCAGGCCGACCACCTCCACAAAGCGCCGCCACACGTGCTCACCCAGGACGGCGATAACGATGTAGCCATCGGCAGTTTTGTAAGCGCCGAAGGGCGCTGTGACCGCGTGGACGCCTGGCTTCGCCTTCTGGCCGGTGGCCGAATAGAGGGTGACCGGCAGCTCGTTCATGACCAGGGACGCGTCGTACAGCGACACGTCCACCTTCTGGCCCGCTCCGGTGCGGCCGCGCTGTATCAGCGCAAGCAGCACGCCCTGCGAAGCAACCATGCCGGCCTGGATGTCGGCCAGCGAAAAGCCGAGGTACACCGGCGCGTCGTCCGAACGCTGCGGGCGGTACATGAGGCCTGTCATCGCCTGGGCCACGATGTCAAATGCGGGATGGTCCGTGTACGGGCTGGGCAGGATGTCTCGGTGGCCGAAGCCGGAAATGGCCACGTAAATCAGGCGCGGATTGATCGCCTGCAATTGCTGCCAGCCAAGGCCCAGGCCGTCCATCACGCCCGGGCGCAGGTTCTCGATAAAGATGTCGGCCTTGGCCGCGAGTTCGCGGAACACGCGCTTGCCCTCTACGCTCTTCAAATCCAGCGTGACACTGCGCTTGTTGCGGTTGGTGCGCACGAAAGATAGTCCCTGCGGCTTGCCGTCGGCGTCGGGGCGCAGCGGCGCCATGGCGCGGGACTGGTCGCCCTTGCCAGGCTCTTCGATCTTCACTACCTCGGCACCCGCATCAGCGAGCCACATCGACGCTATCGGGGCGGCGACAAAGTTCTCCACAGCCAACACGCGGATGCCGTCGAGCGGACGGCCCTGTTCCTGAGCCCCGCTCATCGGATTGCTCTGGCGCTGCGTAGCGCCTCGCGTTGGTCGTCGGTGAAGCCCCAGTCGGCCAGAGCCTCGTCCGTGTGTTGGCCCACGCGTGCCGCAGGGCCCTGGATGGCGCCGGGCGTGCGGCCAAAGCGCGGTGCGGGCGCGGGTTGGACCACGCCATCGACTTCGACGAAGGTGGCGCGCGCCTTCAGGTGCGGGTGATCTGGCGCCTCTCCCATGGAAAGAATCGGGGCAAAGCAAACCTCCTTGCCGGCCATGAGCGCGCACCAGTCGTCGCGTGCCTTGGTCTTGAAAATCCCGGCGAATAGTTCCTTCATGCGCGGCCAGCTTTCCTGGTCGTGCTGCTTGGGAAGGTCGCGGTCCGCCAGGCCCATCAGTTCGAGCGTGACCTGGTAGAAGCGCGGCTCGTTGGACGCGAGCGCGACGAACTTGCCGTCCTTGCACTCGTACACGCTGTACCAGGGCGCTCCCGAATCTAGGCGGTTGGTGCCGCGTTCATCGGTCCACTTGCCTGCAGCGCGCATGCCGTAGATCAGCGTCATGAGCGACGCGCTGCCATCGACCATCGCGGCGTCCACCACCTGGCCCATGCTACTGGTCTTGCACTCGAGAATGGCGCTGACGATGCCCAGCGCCAGGTAAAGCGAGCCGCCGCCAAAGTCTCCGGCGAGGTTCAGCGGTGGCACGGGCCTGCCGCCGCGCTCGCCGATGGAGTGCAGCGCACCGGTGAGCGCTATGTAGTTCATGTCGTGGCCGGGCGCCTGCGCGAGCGGGCCATCCTGTCCCCAGCCTGTCATGCGGCCGTACACCAACCGGGGGTTGACGGCCAGGCAATCGTCGGGGCCCAGGCCCATGCGCTCGGTCACGCCGGGACGAAAGCCTTCAATAAGCGCGTCGGCATTGACCACCAGTTTCAGCACGGCGGCCACCGCTTCGGGCCGCTTCAAGTCCATCGCCACCGAGCGGCGGCTGCGCTGCAGCAGGTTGAATTTCTCGTCCATGTTGACGCCGCTATCGGACGGCACGATGCGGTCGATGCGCAGCACCTCCGCGCCCATGTCAGCCAGCAACATCGCCGCGAATGGCCCCGGTCCGATGCCGCCAAGTTCCAGGATGCGAATGCCGGTCAGCGGGCCCTTGGCTTTTGAATTGGTCATGTGAGGCGCTCCTTCGTTAAGGCTAATGCAACTGAGGGAGAAGTTAAGTCAAGCACCGCGTCAAGCCAACTTGCCAATTCCGAACCGGCGCTTCTCGTATCGCGAATCAGACACGCCGCGGCGAGCCGGAGGAATCGCGCTCCAGCGCTTCCCGGAAATCCGGATGCGCCAGCGGCAGCATCGCCTGCACACGCTGGCGCAGACTCTTTCCGCGCAGGTCGGCGACGCCGAACTCGCTGACAACGAACTGCACGTCGCTGCGCGGCGTCGTCACCACCGCATCCGCCAACCGGGACACGATTCGGCTGACCTTGCCACCGCGCGCGGTGGACGAAAACATCATGATCGACGCGCCGCCGGGCGAGAGGTTCGCGCCGCGCACGAAGTCGGCCTGCCCGCCCACGGCGCCTATATAGCGGCCATTTGCAACTTCCGCATTCACCTGGCCGGTCAGGTCGACCTCAACGCCGGAGCTCACCGCGAAAAAGCGCGGGATGGCGCGCATGTTCGCGATGTCGTGCGTGAAACTCGTGTGTTCCAGCCGCACGCGCGGGTTGCGGTCGATGTAGTCCATTAGGCGCTGGCTTCCCATCAGCAGGTTGGCGACGGACACACCCTGGTGCACCGGCTTGCTCTCATTGGTGATGACGCCCGCCTCCATCAGGTCCACCACCGCCTCACCGATAGCGCCGGAGTGGATGCCGAGGCCTCGGTGCCCGCGCATCGCTTTGAGCACCAGGTTGGGCATGGAGCCGATGCCCAGCGCCAGCGTGGCGAAGTCGGGCACGATGCCCGCGACTCCCTTGGCAATCGCCCGTTCCTGCTCGCTGCCCTGGCCGGTCTCCGGCATGGCGACCGGCTGCGCGCCCGCGCGTAAAAGAACATGAGGCCGGATGTCGTCTGGCAACTCGGCGCCGCAGGTCCACGGCAGCCCCTCCATCACTTCGGCGATCACCACGCGCGCACGCCGCGCGGCCTGCACCACATAGTCGTTGCACACGCCCATGTTGAAGCGTCCGCGATGATCGGGCGCGGACACCGCGATCAGCACCACGTCACAGCGCATCGCACCGCGCTCGAACAGGCGCGGGTACTCCGAGTAATGGCTGGGCACCGGGTCGAGCACGCCTGCATCGGCCAGCAGTGCATTGCGCGCCGTTCCGCAATAGCTGTGGAAGGTGATGAAATCGCCGTGCGCCGGCCCGAAAGTGTCGGCGATGACAGGACCCACGAAGATGCTGATGGGTCCCACCTGCGCGCGCTGCTCGATGAGGCGGCGGATGAGCGTGACCGGCTCGGCGTGGATTTGGGAGGCGACCAGCGCGTCGCCGGAACGGATCCAGCGGGTGAAGTCGAGTTTGTTCGGGTCGTGAATTTCGATCATGTGGGGACATCCTAGGGCACGCAAACGGCGTTGCGGTTCGCAAAGCGTGAAGCCTGAATTCGAAAACGAATGCTTGGCCTGGGGCGCTAGCGCGCATAAGGTCTCGTTAGGATAATGACCAATCAGGAGCTGGTGTAATGACGATGACGTTCACGGATTTCAAGGGCAAGGTAGCGCTGATCACCGGCGCGTCGGGCGGGGTTGGCCTGCGCATCGCCGAGAAGATGGCAGCCGGCGGCGCGCACGTCGTGCTCAACGGCCGCAGCGCCGGGAACGGCGCCAAAGCACTGGAGCAGTTGGCCGCCTTCACCGACCAGGCGGCGAGCATGCGCTTTGCCGTCGGCGATTGCTCCAACTACGACGATGCCGTGCGCGTCTGCGCCGAGGCGGCCAAGGTCACCGGCACCCTCGACATCGTGGTGAGTTCCGGCGCGCAGGGCGCGGTGCGCCCGATGCCGTTCTCACAGATGACGGGACCGGAGCTGGTGATCGCGCACAATTCGCGCTTTTTTGCGCGCATCAACCCTTTGCACGCCGCCCTGCCCTACATGCAGGAAAATGGTGGCTCGATGATCATGGTCGGCACGGACGCCGGACGCCACGCCACGCCCGGCGAATCGGTGGTGGGCGCCTTTGGAGCGGGCGTAATTCTGATGACCAAGACGCTCGCCAAGGAACTGGCCCGCCACAAGATCCGGGTCAACAGCGTCTCGCTCACGCTCACCTCGGACACGCCGTCCTGGGACCGCATCTTTAACGAGAAGACTTTCCAGACCGGCCTGTTCAGCAAGGCGAAGGACCGCTTTCCTTTCGGCCGCGCGCCAAATGCCGAAGAAGTTGCTCGCGTCGCCACCTTTCTGGCGTCTGAAGAGTCCTGCCAGGTGACAGGCCAGACCGTCAGCGTGAACGGCGGCCTGTCTTTCGGCGGCTGGTGATTCGCCGGGCGAGCAGCTTCAGGAGAACTGCACGCTCTGTTGCGCCGCACGCAGCGCGGCGATGGTTTCGCTCACGAGGCGCGCCAGCACCTCACCCGCAGGCAGGATGTCGCGGATGATGCTGGAGCCCTGGCCGGCCGGAAGAGGCTGGTGGTCCTTCATGTCGGCAGCGGCGGCGGCGAAGCGCACCGGGCCCATGGCCAGGCGCTGCAGCGGATAGGGAAGCATCTCGTCATCGTGCCCTTCCCACACCTCGGTGAAGCGGTTTTTTATCTGCCGGACGTAGAGGCCATCGAACAGCAGCGAGCGGATGGTGCGGTCGTAACCCGCCTCGAGGATCGACTGCTTGTAGTTGTTGCCGACGCTGGACTCCAGCGTGTTGATGAAGCGCGTGCCCACCCAGACGCCTTGCGCGCCCTGCGTGAGCACCCCGGCGATCTGCGCACCCTTGACGATGCCGCCGGCCGCCACCACGGGAACCGTCGCGAACTCCAGCACTTCGGCCAAAAGCGTGATGAGGCCGACATCGCCGGTATGTCCGCCGCCCTCGGTGCCCTGCACCACGATAACGTCGGCGCCGTTGCGCATCGCCGATTGTGCGTGCCTGGCGCTGCCGACGATGCCGATCACCTTGACGCCGTGAGCGTGGCACTCATCGACAGCCCACTTGGGCGTTCCGAGCGCGCAGGCAACCACTTCCACCTTGTGCCGAAAGCAGATTTCCAGCTTGGCCTTCGCGTCGTCGATGCTCATGGCCTGGTCGTCGACCGCCCGGACCTTGATGCCCATCGCCTCGACTTCGAGCTGCAACTGCCTGATGGGTCCAGGCAACTCGTCGAGCTTGACCTCGGCCACCTCTTTGGGCGCGCGCGCCGGAAATCCGATGTCCACGCAGATCGGCTTCTTGGTCAGGCTGCGAGCCAACACGATTTCCTGCTCCACGCGCTGAGGCGTCGGCGAGATCGCGGCGATGGTGCCCATGCCGCCGGCCTGGGAGACCGCGGCGGCCAGTGGGCCGAAGGCGACGCCGCCCATGCCGGCTTGAAGGATGGGGTATTGGATGCCGAGCAGTTCGCACAGCGGGGTCTTTAAGGTGCTCATGCCTGTGGTCTTTCGTGTCGTTCAGGAAGGAACCAAGGTTAGAAGCGCGCGTCGACTGGAACAACTCACATGTTGCGAGCACGCGATTCGCGGATGGCGAACCGCACGCTCGCAACTTACATGCGATTGGGCAGGAACAGCGAAAGCTGCGGGAAGATCACCAGCAGCGCGATGGCGATCAGGTGCGTGATCACGTGCGGCGTCACGCCCTTAAACACCTCGCCCACGGGCGTTCCGGAATAGCGCGCGACGACGAAACTGTTGAGACCCATCGGGGGCGTCACCATACCCACCTCGGCCGTCACGATTTTGATCACGCCGAACCAGATCACGCTGAAACCCAGGGACTCGATCAGCGGCGCAACCACCGGTGTCGTAAGCACCAGGATAGCCATCTGGTCCATGAAGCAGCCGAGCACCAGGTACATCAGCACGAGCAGGGCGATGATGGTCCACCGGTCCACATGCAGCGCGCCGACCCAGGCGATGAGGCCCTGGGTGGTCTGCGTGAGCGCGAAGAAGGTGGAAAACAGGTGCGCGCCCAGCAAAATGACCACGAGCATGCACGATGTGCGCGTTGCATTGGCGATAACGCCGTAGACCTCGGCACGCGTGCGCCGCGCGCGCAGGAAATACAGAATCGCCGCGCAAAACGCGCCCACGGCAGATGCCTCGGTGGGCGTGACCACGCCGGAGTAGATTGAGCCGCTCACCGCCAGCAGCAACACCAGCATCGGTCCGACCAGGCGCAGCAGCATGAACTTCTCGCGCCAAGGAACGACCTCGCCTAGCGGTGCGCGTTTGGGGTCCTGCTTTGCGAGGAAGTACGTGGTGAGCATGATCGTGACCGTCACCAGGATGCCCGGCACGATGCCCGCCACCAGCAGCTTGGCGATATTCACATTGGCCAACAGTCCGAACACGACCATAGCGATGCTGGGCGGGATCAGCATCGCCAGCGTGCCCGAGATCGCGACCACGCCGGCGGCCATTCGAGGCTCATAGCCGTGCTTGAGCATGGCGGGCAGCGAGGTCGAGGAAAGCGTGGCGGCCGATGCGGTGGACGACCCGCAGATCGCGCCGAAGCCCGCGCCGGCCAGCGCTGTGGCCATACCCAAGCCGCCCGGCACGCGTCCGCACCACGCGGCGGCGGCGCGAAACAGGTCGTCCGCGATACCCGAGCGCAGCACGAACTCCGCCATCAATAGGAACATCGGGATCGTCATGAACTCGAACACCGCCGCCGATTCGCGCGGCGTGGTGGAGAGGGCTCCCATGAGCGCATCGAACCCGCCCACCCACCACAGGCCCAGCGCGCCGGAGATGGCTAGGGAAAAGCCCACGGGCGAACCCAGCGCCAGCAGCGCGAACAGCACCAGCACGATCACGGTGGCGCTCATTCGCAGACTCCTTCGGAATGTGTCTTGACGTACGGGTCGTCGCCCGTGCGTGCCAGCACCGCCACGTGGTGGGCCAGGCGCAGGATCAACAGGCCCGCACCCAAGGGGATGGGTGCATAGGACAGCCACACCGGCCACATAACGGCGCCGGGATAAAACTCTTTGGCGCTCCACGCCTCGCGTGCGTGCTCCGCCGCGCCGTACGTAATGCCGCCGAACACGAGGATCGCCAGCAGCGCGCTCAGGATGTCCGCGGCCACCCTGAGCCCTCGCGGAAGCCGCGCGCGCAGCAGGTCGATACTGATGTGGTCGCCGCTGGTGAATGTCGCCGAAACAGCCAGCCAGCCAGCCGCCACGAGCAGGTAGTTCGTAACCAGGTCGAAAGCCCAGCGCAGGGGCTGGCCAGCGAGGTAGCGGCCCGCCGCGTCATAGCAGACGATCAGCATGATCGCCGTCACGCACAAGGCGGCAGCCACCAGCGTCGCCTGCTCTAGGCGGCGTAGGAAAGCTGCGACGGGATCGCTCATCTACTGGGTGCGTCGCGGAAAGCCTTGAGCAGTGCGCTTCCGGGTCGGCCGCTCGCGTCCATGTCCTTGGCCCAGTCGGCCGCGATCGGCGCGAAGCGCTCATGCATGCGCGCGATGTCCTCCTTGGGCAGCGCCGTGACCACCAGCTTGTGGTCATTGACCAGGCTGGCTTCGACCTCCTCGTCGGCCTTGTCCAGATAGGTGCACAGGCTCTTTTGCGCCAAGGCGCCGGCCTGCATGAACACAGCCTGGTCCTGCGGCGAGAGCACGTTCCACTGCTTCATGCTCATGCCCACCAACGTGCTGCCTCCACCGAGCTGCGGTCCCTTGGCCAGGTAATGCAGCACCTTCTCCAGGCCGGTGGTCTTGGTGCTGCCGATCGGCCAGTAGGCGCCGTCAACCGTGCCGCGGGTGAGCGCGTCGTAGAGTTCAGGCGAAGGCACGCGCACGGGGATGGCGCCCACCGCCTGCACGGTCTTGTCCATCGCTGCGCCATTGGCGCGGATCTTCAGGCCCGACAGGTCCTTGACGGTCACGATCTTCTTGCTGGTGGTCATTACCTGGTAGGGCGGCAGCACGGCCACGTACAGCACCTTGATGCCCTTGGGCTTGTACTCCGCCTCATTCAAGGGGCCGCCGTCCTTGACGATGCTCCACAGCATGGCCGTTGCCTCGCAGGACGACCCGTACATGCCCGGCAGCTCGGACACCGAGGTCAGCGGGAGCTTGGCTGCCTCGTAGGAGGGAACGAGGATGGCCACGTCGGCGATGCTCGACGCGAGCATGCCCGCGCCTTCCTTGCCCAACTGGCCAGCGTGGTAAGAGTCGAAGGTGATGCGGCCATTGGTTGCCTTGGTCACGCTGTCCTGGAACACCTTCCCGCCGTCGGCAAAGAGGTAGTGGGTGGCGGGAAAGGTGTGCGCGAACTTCAGCTTCTTGTCCTGCGCCCGCGCGGGTTGCGCGGTGACGAGCGCGGCGGCGGCAAGCACTCCCGCCGCGATCATGGTTGCGTGTCTGACTATCATTGTCTGTCTCCTTATTTCTGGATGGGCGACCGGTGGCCGGCAGCTTTTATCATGAGCCACAATCACGCCCGGCGGCCCGGCCATGGCGCCCATGTTCCGTGCTTTGGACGCTTTCTGGCCGAGCGCCGTGGTGGGGTCAACCGGGCTTTGGTCGGTGGTGATTCGGCCAGTATTTCAGCACCAGTTCGCTCGAGGCCCCATAAGCATAGCAGCTGTCGATCTTGCTCGGCCTGCCATCCGCGTTGACGTCATGGCGGTTCAAGGTGCTCACCGAGTACATGGTCTGCACGGCCGCGCTCGCCAGCGACACCAGCATGTCCTTGAGGTGCGTGCACGTGTCTCCGGACGGCAGGCGCTTGCGGATTTCGCTGTTCCAGCCCCGGCCGATCCGCACGCCCACCATGGCCTGCAGGATGTCCGCACCATGCGGGCACTCAGGATAGGGCCACACGCGCATATAGGCCTCGACCTCGACGATCACCATGTCCGCGCCGAAGGCGACCCGCACCACGTGGTCGTGAATCAGGTCGCCGGCCCGGATAGGCCGATCGCGGCTTGGTGGCTGAAAGTCGATCGCCTTGCGGTCCGTGAGGTTCGCTTCGACCTCGTACAAACCGTCGCTGCGCCTAAAGCCCCGTAGCTCGATGCGGCGCAAATGCAGTTCCTCGCGTGTCGGTCCGTTCATGTGCCTGTCCTTGGGTTGCGGGCGTTGGCCTGCAAGCGTAGGTCAATCGAGTCCGGCCGCCAACTTGCGATTCGTGAAGCGGAGATTCGCGAACACTGAAGTGCAGAGCCCGAAGTACGGAACGTGACCTCGGCGACGACGGCGGCCGCGGCCCCTAGCCCCTAGCATCGGATCAGAGCCGCAATAAACCCCAGAGAAAGGCGAGGCCCCATTCATCATGCGTGTACTGGAAGGAATCCGGGTCCTGGACCTTGGGCGTTTCATCGCCGGCCCGTTCTGCGGCGCTCTGCTGGCCGACTACGGCGCCGATGTCATCCGCGTGGATAAAGTGGGGGGCAGCGAGGACCGGCACATCGTACCGGTGTCCGAACAGGGCGATGGCGCGCTGTTCCTTCAGGTCAACCGCAACAAGCGATCTATCGCGCTGGACATCGAATGCAAAGACGGCCGTGCGGTGCTCAACGAGCTCGTGGCGCGGGCCGACATCGTCATTGCCAACATGCCTGCCAGCACTCTGAAGACGCTCGCGCTCGACTACGACAGCCTGCGCGCGATCCGTCCCGACGTGATTCTGGTTGCCTCCTCAGCGTTCGGCTCGTCGAAAGCGATGCGCGACCGCATCGCCTTCGACGGCGTGGGCCAGGCGATCAGCGGGGCGGTGCACATCACCGGCCATCCCGGCCAGCCGATGAAGATGATGGTGCCTGTGGTGGATTTCGCTACGGGCATGGCGTGCGCGCTCGGCGCGATGATGGCGCTCTACGAGCGCAAGACAAGCGGCATGGGGCAGGAGGTGAGCGCATCGCTGCTGCAGACCGCGCTGAATTTCTCCAGCGGCGCATTGATCGAGGAGGCGGTGTTGCGCATGGATCGTGGTGCCACGGGCAACCGCGCCGCGCAGTACGCGCCCTCGGACATTTTCCGCGTCAAGGAAGGCTGGATCATCATTCAAGTGATCGGACCGGCCATGTTCAAGCGCTGGGCGCGCCTGGTCGGCCAGCCCGAACTGTTGTCCGACCCCCGCTTTGCCAACGACGTGGCGCGCGGCGAAAACGGCGAAGTGCTGAGCGGCATCATGTCTCGCTGGTGCGCGCAGTTCACGCGCGAGGAAGCGCTGGCAAGACTGGAAGAAGCGAAGATTCCATCGGGACCGGTTAGCTCGCCGCGCGAGGTCATCGACGATCCGATCATCCGCGACGCGGGCGCCTTTCACCCCATCGCCTATCCCGGGGTCGATACGCCCGTGCCGCTGGTGTCGCCTCCTTCCACGCTTTCGCGCACGCCGCCGCAAATCACGCGCCGCCCGCCTTTGTCCGGCGAGCACACGGACGAGATCCTCGCCGAACTGGGCTACGCCGCGCAGGCGATTTCGAGCTTGCGGGGGCGCGGCATCATCTAGGGTTCTTGCACCCAGTGTCACTCGCGTTCGCTGCCCCAAAAGGGGGCGCAACACATTTGAGGCGGCTCGTCACCGCAGTCAGGGCTGCCCTTCGAAGCCGGCCAGCAGTTTTTCCAGGCTGGCTGCCGCGCCCTTGAGCACGGGAGCAATGCGCTTGCGCTCGGCAACCAGGTCCGGCTGAAGGTCGGCCTTACCGCAGCTCAGGCCCATCACGGTGCGGCTGCGTCCCACGCGGACCGGCACCGCCACCCCGTACGAGTCGCGCTGGAACCCACCCAGCACGCCACAGGCACCCGACGACTCGAGTTCCGAAAAGCTCTCGTGCATGCCGTGCAGCATCATGGTTTCAAGCGCGCCTGCCGACCGCTTGAGCCGCTCGATGAGCCGATCGCGCTGAGCTTCGGGCTGCGCCCACAGGTAGGCATGGCCGATCGAGGTGGTCCCCATCGGCAGCACCGAACCCACGCCCAGGCGCAGGGTCGCCACCTTCGGGCTTGCCCGGTAGGCCACATAGAGCATGTCCCGGCCATCGGCGATAGCCAGCGCAACGGACACGCCGAGTTGGTCGGCGAGGTCCTGCATGCAAGGTTCCGCCGCCTGAAGCAGTTCGCTGGACGCCAGGAACGCGTGGCCGATGCCCAGCGGCCCCGCGGCCAACTCGAACTCGCGGCTGCCGCGCACATGCAGCAGAAAGCCCAGTTGCAGCAGCGTGCTCGTGAGCCGGGACACCGTTGCCTTTGGCAGGCCAGTGACGCGCACAAGATCGGCGTTCGCCATCGGCGTGCGCGCGGAACGAAAAGCCCGAAGCACATGCATGCCACGGGACACGGTCAGGATGGCTTCCGCGCGCATTGGCGTTGGCGTTGCGCTCATTCGAAGCGACTCATGCACGCGTTCCCACCTGCTGGATGCTACGCGCGACTGACAGCAGCTTTGGCCCCAGTTCGCGCTGGATGCGCGCTCGGGTGATCTGCGCGCTGGAGCCCACGCAGGCAACAACGAACGGCGCATTGCCTTCGACAACGACGGGCGCGGCGATCATGCCCAGCTCGCGCCCCCATTCGCCCAGCGACGTGCAGTATCCGACTTCGTAGACCTCGCCCAAAGCCTTGCCGAGCCGGCGCCGCAGGCGCGGCCACTCGCCGGTCACGCGCCGCTCGACGTTTTCCATCAGGTAGTAGCGTTCGAGCTCAGGCAAGGCCGCCAACAGCGCCCAGCCCATCGGCGAGGAGGCGATGCCCACGCGCGCGCCCACATGCAGATTGAGCGCGAGCGGCACCTGCGCACCGCTGCAGCTTTCGAGCACGATCAGATCCAGCCTGTCACGCGAACTCAGGTTGACGTGCACGCGCTGGGTGTCAGCCAGCGTCTGGAGGTGGCCACGGGCGGCACGCTGCAGCTCGGAGTTGGCAATGGCCGCGTAGCCGAGCGCGAGCACGGGCGCGCCGAGCCGGTACTTGCGTTCGTCCGCGTTGTAATGAAGATAGCCCAGGACCACAAGCGACTGCGCGATGCGCGAGACCGTCGATGCGGGCAGTTGCGTGCGCGCGACCAGGTCGCGGTTGCGAAGCCATCGGTCTGCGGGCGTGAAGACGCCAAGCAATGCAAGGGCGCGGGCGAACGGTGTCACCATGGTGCCCCGCGTCGATCCGGCATGCGCTATGTCTGGCCGCGCGGGTGCGGCGAGGGCCACCCTCCTGGCTGCCGCCGAACCCGATGCCATGCCGGCGGCGGGCATGGCTCGGCTAGACCTTGCCACTGGCGGCCACGCTCCGGATATCGTCCAGAGCGGCCGGATTGTCCAGCGATGACAGGTCACCTGGGGGCGTGCCGCAGTAGACGCTGCGAATCAGGCGCCGCATGATCTTCGAGCTGCGCGTCTTGGGCAGCTGTCCCACTTGGTGCACGGCACTCGGCCGGAACGGCCGCCCGAGGCGCTTGTCCACGTGGGCCATGACACTTTGCGCGATCCCATCGGCCGCGCCGGCAACTTCGGGTTTAAGCACCACGAAGACGACGAGTTTCTGCCCTTTGTCCGCGTCGTCCACGCCGATGGCGGCAGCTTCGGCGACCTGCGGCAGTTCAACCACGATTTCCTCCACTTCCGCCGGCCCGAGGCGTTTACCCGCGACCTTGAGCGTGTCGTCGGAGCGGCCCATCATGAAGTAACAGCCGTCGGCCCGGCGCATGGCAAGGTCGCCATGGACCCAGATTCCGGGAATGGTGCGCCAGTACGTGTCGAGATAGCGCTCGTCGTCATGCCAGAACGACTGCGTCATGCCAACGAAGGGTCCGCGGATCGCGAGTTCGCCTACGGCGCCGGTGAGGGAGTTGCCGCTGGCGTCCACCACGTCAACGGCAACTCCCGGCGACGCGGTGTTGAACCCGCTGGGTGGAATGGGGCGAACCAGCACGCTGGACAACAGCGCGCCGGACACTTCGGTGCCGCCCGTGTAGTTGACCAGAGGCTGCGTGCCACGCCCAAAGTGACGCTGGAACCAGATGAAATGCTCCGGCGCGATGCCCTCGCCAGCCGTGATCAGCAGGCGCACACTGGACGTGTCGCCCTGCGTCGCAATGGCCTCGTTGCCGGCCATGCCGCGGATGAGGGTGGGCGCGGAGCCGAACTGTGTCACCTTGTGCCGCTCCACGATGCGCGACATGCGCGACCAGTCCGGGAAGTCGGGCGCGCCGTCATAGCACACCAGCGTCGCTCCGCGCAGGAGCGCGCAGCACAGGACGAGCGAACCCGCGATCCAGCCCATGTCGGCCGGCCAACAGAACACGTCGCCCGGTTGAACGTCGAAGTGAACGAGCGCGTCGTGGGCGATTTTGAGAGGGAAGCTCCCGTGCGAATGCACCACACCCTTGGGCCTACCCGTGGTGCCGGAGGTATAGATCACCATGAAGGCGTCGTCGGGCGACATGACCTCGGGTTCCATCAGCTTGCCCGCGCCAAGCTCCACGACTTCGTCCCAAGCGATGTCGCGCGCGGGGTCCGGAGCACCCGCGACTTCACCTTTCCATACGATGCGTTTCACCGTGGGCAGTTTCGCGCATGCATCGCGCACCGCGCCCTGCACATCGACCCGCCTAGCCCGGCGCGAGAAGCCCGTGCTCGCGATCACCACCCTGGTTTCGCCTGCGGACAGGCGAGCGACGATCGCGTCCACGCCGAAGCCGCTGAACAGGGGAACCACGATGGCGCCCATGCACGCAATCGCCATCAGCGACACAGTTGCCTCCACGCCGTTTTCCATCAGCAGGCCCACACGGTCGCCGCGCGCGACGCCGATCGCCGCCAAGCCACCAGCGAACTCGCGTACCGCGCGTTCGAGTTGCGCGTAGGTGAGCGAACTAACAGACCCGTCTTCCCTTTCGCCGACCACTGCCAGCCGCGCGGTAGAGGCAGGGTTGCGCGAGTAAGCGAACACCGTCTCCACCCAGTTCAACTTCCCGCCGGGGAACCACGACGGAAACTCCGGACCGCGGGTCAGGTCCATGTACCCGGTTGGCGGCGTGCGCCACGCGATGTCGCAAAAGCGCATGACCACGTCCCAGTAACGGGCAGGATCGGCCGTGGAAAGCGCGAGCAAGTCCTCATAGCGGGTCACACCGAGAGCGCGCATGAGTTGCACGATGCCCGACGATTCGAGTTCGCGCGTGCCTGGACTCCAGGTGGTGGAAGATGTGTCGGTCATATCGGGGGCCTTCAGGCAATCGCCGTTTGCGGCGCTGGCGCGCAAGGCCTATGGGCGAGCGAGGCAATCATGCCTTTGTCAATTGAAAACCAGCTATCGCAGACGAGGTCTGTGAACTTGATGTTCTGCTCGGCAACCAGCATGGCCACGCCTTGCGCGCGCAGCGCCTTGATGGCCTGCACGAGCCGCAGCACGACAATGGGCGCCAGGCCCTCGCTCGGCTCGTCAAGCAGCAGCAGACGCGGCCGGAGCATGAGCGCGCGGCCGATCGCCACCATCTGCCGCTCGCCGCCGGACAGCTTGCCGGCGTAGCGCAGGCGCAGCTTCTCAAGCTCGGGAAAGAGTTTCAGCACCGGCGCCAAGTCAGCTTCAGAGTATTGCGGCGTGCCGATGGTAAGGTTCTCCTCCACCGTCAGCGACTTGAAGAGGCGTCCGCCGCTCGGCACGATCCCCATGCCCGATTCCACGCGCTTGTGCGACGGCAGGTTCACGAGTTCGCGGCCCTGCATCGTGATCTGGCCCGACACGTCGGGAATAAGCCCGCAGAGCGCGGCCAGAAAGGTGGTCTTGCCCGCGCCGTTGCGGCCCACCAGGCCCACAATCTCGCCGGCGGACACGTCGATCGCGCCGCCGCGAATCACCTTCACGTGGCCGTAGCCCGCGTCGAGCCCCGCAACGTGCAGGACCGTTTCAGATGTCTTCGCCAAAATAGGCCTCCTTCACGCGTTGGTCCTTGCGCACGACTTCGGGTTCACCGTCGATCAGCACCTGCCCCGCCACCAGCACCATCACGCGCGTTGCAAACGAGAACACGACGTTCATGTCGTGCTCCACGAAAACGATCGGCATGCTCTCGCTAGCGGCGATGTTGCGGATCAAGGTCAGGCATTCGCGCGATTCTTCACGTCCCATGCCAGCCGTGGGCTCGTCCAGCAGCAGCAGCTTCGGTCGTGTCGAGAGCGCCACGGCGAGTTCGAGCGTGCGCTGGTCGCCGTGGGAAAGATCGCTCGCGGCCACGTCTTTCTTGTCCGCCAGACCCACTTTCGCGAGCAGCGCCGCGGCTTCGTCCTTCTGCGTCTCGGTGGCGCGCGCAAATGCGTTCCACGTGCGGCCGCTTGCCAGCATCAGGCCGATCTGCACGTTTTCCTCGGCAGTGAACGTCGGGAACACGCTGCTCACCTGGAACGAGCGCCCGAGCCCGCGCTTCACGCGCTTCCAGGGCTTGAGGTGCCCGACGGATTCACCGAAGAGCTGCACCTCGCCCCTGTCGGGCGTCTTGCGCCCGGTGAGCAGATCGAAGAGTGTGCTTTTTCCCGCGCCGTTGGGCCCGATGATCGCGAGCGCTTCACCGTCGTTCACCGTGAACGAGACGTCGTTGACTGCCGTGAAGGCACCAAAAGACTTGACGAGCCCCGTGGCTTTCAAAACGGCGCTCATGCCCGTCCTCCCATTTCAGTTGTTTTCGCTGCAGGTGTCTGCGCAGGCGTGCGCCGCAACTTCAGCCCCGCAAACAACTGCTGCAATCGCGGCCCCACGCCCTCGGGAAAGAACACCGCGCAGGTAATGACGACGATGCCAACAACGAGATCCGCGTTCGTCGACTTCGACTGCAGGATTGCACGCGTCACCTCCAGGATCACCGCGCCGATCAGCGGCCCGAGGAACATCGAGCGGCCGCCCAGCGCCACCATCATCAGCAGCATTGCGCTCGTCACCCACGACAAGAGGCCCGGTTCCACGCTGCCTTCGGTACCGGACCAGACGATGCCGAACACCGTGCCGAGCAGCCCGCCGCCGACCATCGCGGCGATCTCGTAGAGCTTGGGGTTGCCGCCGAGCGATGCCACGCGGTCGGGGTTGTCGCGAACCGCACCCAGCGTGGCGCCGAAAGGAGAAGCGAGCAGGCGCAGCAGCACTAGGCCCGCCAGCACCAGCACGATGATCGCGAAGTAGTGCTGCGCGAGATCGTTGTCCAGCCACTTGGGCAAGACTACGCCGACCAACCCGTCGTCACCACCTGTGAGCTTGTAGTTGCGCGACACGAACACAAAGGCCACTTGGCCGATCGCCATCGTGAGCAGGCCGAAGAAGAGGTGCTTGGCGCGCAGCGAGATCAGCGCCACGATGATCGACAGCGGCAGGCAGATCGCGAGCGCGAGCGCCGCGGCAGCCCCGTAGCCCATGCCGAATCGGATCGTGCCGAGCGCGACGACATACGCGCCCAGCCCGAAGAACAGGCCCTGCCCCATCGAGATGAGGCCCGTCGCGCCAACCAGCAGGTTCAGGCTCATGGCGCAGCCGGCAAGGACGACGATGCGCGTGGCTTCCGGCAGCATGGACTTCGAAATCACGAGCGGCAGCAAGCAGAAAACGAGCGCCACCAGCAGAAGGGGCGCGGCGCGCCTCAAGTCAAACTGTCCCATACGCTAGTCCCTCCCTGCGATGGTCCGGAATCCCGTAGGCCGGAAGAGAAGCACGATCACCATCACGGCGAAGATCACCACTTCGCCGCCCTGGTCCAGGAACATGGTGGAGACGGCCTCGGCGATGCCGATCACCAGGGCGGCCGCCAGGCTGCCCCACACCGCCCCCAGGCCGCCAATCACGATCACGGCAAAGGCGATCACGATGATCTGCACGTCAAGTCCCAGGTTGATCGCGCCGCGCGGCACCGCGATGACACCCGCGATGCCCGCGAGCAGCGCGGCGATGCCCATGACCATGGTCCGAAGACGCTGCACATCGACACCGACCGCCCCGAGCATCTGCGGGTCATCGACCGCGGCGCGGATCAGGCGGCCCGTGCGGCTGCGCGTCAGCAGGCGCCAGAGGAACAGGGCCACCAAAGCAGTGACCACGAGCACGCCCAGCTGGTACGACGCAAGCCGCAGGCCGCCGAATTCGACGAAGCCCGACAGCATCTTGGGCGGCGCGACCGAGATCGCCTGCGTGCCGAAGACGAGCCGCGCGATGTTGTTGAGCGCAAGCACGAGCCCGAAGGAGACAAGCAGCTGCCCCCACATGGCCGACTTGTAGACCGGGCGAAACAGGGTCATCTCGAGCGTGCAGGCAAAAAGTGCCGCGGCGAGCGGCACGATCACGAGCGCCACGATGAGCCCTATCTCCGGGCCCCAGGTCTGGATGCACAGCGCACCCGCGAACGCCGAGAGCATGAAGAACGAGCCGTGCGCGAGATTCACCACGCCAAGTGCGCCCCACAGTAGCGTGAGGCCCGATGCAACAAGGAAATACAGCGCCCCGTTCGCTGTGCCGGCCAGCACCTGCGCGGAAAAGAGTTGCCAGTTCATTCGGACGTCCTGTTCATGTCTGTCTCCCGCTGTTGTTCTTCCAACCGGTCACGCACGCTCGAAGATGGCGGCAATGCCCTGCCCGCCTCCGATGCACATCGTCTCGAGCCCATAGCGCGACTTGCGCCGCCGCATCTCGTGCAAAAGGGTGGTCATGATGCGCGCGCCCGTTGCGCCCACCGGGTGGCCCAGCGAGATGCCCGATCCGTTCACGTTGATTCTGTCTTCGAGCTGCTCGAGCGAGCTGCCCCAGCCCTTCACGCACGCAAGCGCCTGGCAGGCGAATGCCTCGTTCAACTCCACCAGGTCCATCTGCGAGAAGGCCAGGCCCGCGCGCTGAAGCACCTTATGCACTGCGGGAACTGGCCCGATGCCCATGCGCGACGGATCGCATCCCGCGGCGGCCCAGCCGACCAGCCAGCCGATAGGCTCCAGGCCCAGCTCTTCCAGCTTGTCCTCCGCCACGACGAGGCAGGCCGCGGCCGCGTCGTTTTGCTGGCAGGCATTTCCGGCGGTGACCGTGCCGTCCTTCATCACCGGTTTGAGCTTGCCCAGGCTCTCGAGCGTCGTGTCGGTGCGGATGCCCTCGTCCCTGGTCACCATCAACGCATCGCCCTTGCGCTGCGGCACCGCCACCGGTACCACCTCGTGCGTGAACTTGCCCTGTTCCCAGGCTGCCGCGGCGCGCTGCTGGCTGCGCAACGCGAACGCGTCGGCATCGTCCCGGGTGATGGCGTAGTCACGCGCGAGGTTCTCCGCCGTCTCGATCATTCCGCTGATGCGTCCGAACCGACTTTCCGGCTGCGAGCGTTCGCGGCCACGCTCCAGCCGGTCGTGCATCGTCACCGAGCCCGCGCGGCTGCCCCAGCGCATGGATTTCGTGTAGTACTCGACATTGCTCATGCTCTCGACGCCGCCCGCCATGACAACGTCGGCCGCGCCGGTCTGCACCATCATCGCGGCCATCGCCACGGCCTGCAGGCCGCCGCCGCAGCGCCGGTCCAGTTGCATACCGGCCACCTCGATAGGAAATCCCGCCTGCAACGCGATCCATCGGCCGGTGCACGGCGTCTCGCCGTTCATGTAGCTTTGCGCAAAGACCACATCGTCCAGGCGCGCGGGATCCAGGCGCGTGCGTTCCATGATGGCGCGCGCGACGACTGCGCCGAGCTCTTCGACGGGCAGGCCTTTCAGCGCGCCCCCGAAAGCGCCGATGGGCGTGCGCAGGGGGGAAACAATGGCGGCTCTTTTCATGATGTCGATTCCTTACTGTCTTCAGCCGTAACGTCCGCCCGTGACGTGTAGCACTTCGCCGCTTATGAAGCCCGCGCACTCGCTCGCAAGAAAAGCGACCGCGTCGGCGACATCCGCCGGCTGCCCCGCGCGCTTGATTGGCTGCGCCTGGATGGCGCGTTCCTTGATAGTTTCATAGGTGGGCAACGCCTGCACCATCTCTGTGTCCATGAAGCCCGGCGCGATGCAGTTGACAGTGATGCCATAACGGCCCTCCTCGGCCGCCAGTGCCTTGGCCATGCCGATCAGGCCCGCCTTCGCCGCCGAATAGTTCGCCTGCGTCGGGTTGCCGAGGTGGGCGCGTGAGCTGATATTGATGACACGGCCCCACCCCTGCTCAATCATCTTCGGCATGACGGCACGGGTCGCCAGGAATGCGCCCTTTAGCATGACGTTCATCACGATGTCCCAGTCTTCCTCGCTCATCTTCACCAGATACTTGTCGCGCGGCATGCCGGCGTTGTTCACAAGCACGTGCACCCCGCCAAAAGTGGCAATGGTCTCATCGACCAGTCGCTGCACGTCGGCAGCTTTCGTGATGTCGCCCACCACGCAATGGACTGCGTGGCCCTGCGCGCGAAGCGCCGCCGCAGTGGCCTCGGCCTGCTCACGCTGGATGTCGGTCACGACAACCCTGGCACCCTCGGCTGCCAGGCGCGCCACCATGGCCGCGCCCAGTCCGCGCGCCGAGCCGGTGACGATGGCCACCTTGTCTTTTAGACCCAAATCCATCTATTTTTCTTCCAGAAAGTTGCGCGCAACGAGAACCCAACGTTGCAGCAGGTTGCCGCGCCGGGTCAACACAACGCGGCCGCATGCTCCGCACTTTAACGGATACTTCCGCGCTTACACCGGCGTGCGCTTCCGGTGTACGGAACAGGAGCGGACCGCCCCTTGGACCGGTGGCGGGGAGACCCTAGCATTGCGTGCATGATCCGCGATCAAGCAACCCTCAACATCCTCCTCGACAGCGTGGCCCGCTTCGTACGCGAACGGCTGGTGCCCAACGAGGAACTCGTAGCCGAAACCGACGAAATCCCGGCGGACATCGTCGCGGAGATGAAGGCGCTAGGTCTGTTCGGCCTGACCATCCCCGAGGCCTACGGCGGCTCCGAATTGACGATGGAAGAAGAAGTACTGACCATGCTCGAGCTTGGCCGGGCATCGCCTGCATTCCGCTCGCTCATCGGCACCACGGTGGGTATTGGCTCGCAGGGCATCTTGTTCGACGGCACCGAGGAACAAAAGCAGAAGTACCTGCCGCGCCTTGCGACGGGTGAACTCATTGCATCGTTCGCGCTGACCGAGCCGGGGTCCGGCTCGGACGCCGCATCGCTCACCACCCAAGCCATCCGCGACGGCGACCACTACATCGTCAACGGCACCAAACGCTACATCACCAATGCGCCGCAGGCGGGCATCTTCACACTGATGGCGCGCACCAACCCCGCCGAGAAGGGCGCGGGCGGCATCTCCGCCTTCATTCTCGAGGCCGGCACGACTGGCCTCAGTTTCGGCAAGCGCGACAGAAAGATGGGGCAAAAAGGTGCACACACCTGCGACGTGGTCTTCGACAACTGCCGCGTGCCCGCCGCCAACCTGATCGGCGGCGTGGAAGGCCGCGGCTTCAAGACCGCGATGAAGGTGCTGGACAAGGGCCGCATCCACATCGCTTCGATCTGCGTTGCGGTGGCCGAGCGCATGCTCGCCGATGCGCTGAGGTACGCGGTCGAGCGCAAGCAGTTCGGCCAGCCCATCGCCGGGTTCCAGTTGGTGCAGGCGATGCTCGCCGACAGCAAGGCCGAGATCTATGCGGCGCGTTGCATGGTCATCGATGCGGCCCAGCGCCGTGACGCCGGCTTGCCCGTGAGCACCGAGGCATCCTGCGCCAAGATGTTCGCATCCGAGATGTGCGGCCGTGTCGCGGACCGCGCCGTACAGATCTTTGGCGGTGCGGGCTACATGAGCGACTACGGGATCGAGCGCTTCTACCGCGACGTGCGGCTGTTCCGCATCTACGAAGGCACAACCCAGATTCAGCAGGTGGTTATCGCGCGCAACATGGTGCGCGAGCTTCGCTAGGACCCGGCCTCGCCGCTTCAGCCCTTTTGCCTGGCAAGCGTTCCAAGACGTTTGAACTGCTCTTCGAACTTCGGAAAATCGGCCACCAGCTGCTTGTGGTCCGCGCCCTCGACGAACATCTGCTGCGCAGTGCAGAAGTCCTTGAACTCCTGCGACCGAACGATGCGCATGAACTCATCGGACAGGCGCTGCACCACCGGCTGCGGCGTGCGCGCCGGCGCGACGACACCGATCCAGCCCGAGACAAAATCCAGGCCCGCAATGCCGACTTCCTGCGCGGCCGGCACGTTGGGCAGCACATCCCAGCGCGTGCGGTTGGTCACGAGCAGCGCGCGCAGCTTGCCCGCCCCGACGAGGCCCATGATGCCCGCTGGCCCCTGGAAGGTGAAGTCCACCACGCCTGAGGCAACGTCCGTCGTCGCCGGTCCGTTGCCCTTGTAGGGGATGTGCTTCACTGTGGTCTGCGTCGCTTCGCAGAATGTGACCATGTGCAGGTGCGAAGTTCCCCCCGCGCCGCCCGACGAGAAGGTGATCTCCCCCGGCTTCGCCTTCATCGCGCGGACCAGGTCCGCGACGGTCTTGTAAGGCGAGTCCGCACCGACGACCAGTCCGCTTGGCGAGCTGCAGAGCATTGCGATGGGCGTGTAGTCGGTCAGTGGCTCATAGCCCACGGGCTGGTCGGAAGTCCACTTCGTAAGGAATAGCGGAATGCCGGTGACGAGCAGCGTGTAGCCGTCGGCCGGCGACTTCGCGACCACGGCCGTTCCGATCGCGCCGCCCGCGCCCGCGCGGTCGTCGACCAGGACCGGGGTGTTCAGCCGCTTGGACAGGGCTTCGCCGACCACCCGCGCAACGGTGTCGATCTGCGTGCCGGTCGATGCGGGAACGATGAGCCGGACCGGCTTGGCCGGGTACTGCTGGGCAAGAACGCTTCGCGGCCCGGCAAGCGCACCGAGCGCAGCCGCGCCTAGCAATGGTCGTCGAGAGATCATGGAGTTGTCCTTTCGGTGATGGTCCGCGCGCGGCGTCCATGTCGAGCTGCGACCTTGCCGCGCTCCCCGCGCCGGCTCAAGCACGCCCCATGACGCGTTCCGTACAGTGATCCAGCAGAAGAGATTCTCAAAAGACGAATGGACATCGGCGGCCATGGCTCCTACGATCATTGGCGAACACACCCAATCAACCCCAAAGGAGTGCCGCATGCTGACCGTTGTTGAATCGTTGGCGCAGTTCACCGCGCAGACGCGTTACGAGGATCTGCCGCAGGAGGTAGTGCGCGAAGCCAAGCGCCTGCTCGTGGACTCGATCGGCTGCGCGCTCGGCGGCCTCAGCCACCCCAAGGGGGCAATCGGCGTGCAGTACGCCAACACGCTGGGTCCGGGCGCGCCCGGACAGCAGGCGACCATCATCGGAACCGGCGAGCGCGTAAGCGCAGTCGGTGCGGCCTTCGCGAACGGCGAATTGATCAACGCCCTGGACTTCGACGCCGTGCTGCCGCCGGGGCATGTCAGTCCCTATGTCATCCCATGTGCCCTGGCTGCCGGCGAATCGGCACAGGCGTCGGGCAGGAACCTCATCCGCGCGGTCGCGATCTCCCACGAGATGACTAACCGCATCGGCCGCGCGCTCGATTCGCTGCGCGACACCAAGGACGGCAAGGCATCGCCACCGGCGGTCATGGGCTTTTCCAGCACGGTGTTCGGCGCGGCCGCGGCGGTGGGAGTGATGAAGGGCCATTCGCGTGAGGTGGTGGCCAACGCACTTGGTATCGCAGGCAGCATTTCGCCCGTGAATTCGCAATGGTCGTGGTCGGTCCACATGCCCACCGCCACGGTGAAATACGGTCTCGCGGGCGCGGTGACGCAAGCAGCCATGGCGGCAGCCTCGCTCGCGGAGCTCGGCCATACCGGCGACATCCAGATGCTGGACGACGGCGAACACGGCTACCGGCGCATGATCGGCAGTACGCGCTGGTCGCCCGAGCGCATCACGCCCGGCCTGGGCACCGAGTGGCTCTTTATTGCCGAGCAGGTGTACAAGATGTACCCACACTGCCGCATCCTGGCCGGCCCGCTCGATGTGCTGCGCGACATCGTCGAGTCCAACGACATCAAACCCTCGGAGATCGAGGGCATCAAGGCCTGGGTCGAGGGTTTCGTGATGGAGCCGCTGTGGCTCAATCGTAAGATCGAAAACCCGACGCAGGCGCAGTTCAGTATGTCGCACGGGCTTTCGGTCGGGGCGCACCTCATCCCGCCCGGCAAGGCCTGGCAGTCGCCGGAAGTCGTGTTCGACCCTTCGATTCTCGCGCTCATGGAAAAGATCGAGTTCGAGGTGCATCCCGACTACGCGAAGCTCCTGGCGGGGCATTCGGCCAGCAGGCCGACGCGTATTGAGGTTCGAGCCCGCGGCCATAGCTTCGTTGGCGAGAAACGGTTCCCGAAGGGCGGTCCTTCTCCCGACCCGGCCACGACCGTGACGAACGATGAGCTTGGCGCCAAATTCGAGCGCAATGCCGCCGGTGTGCTGTCCGCCCGGACAACCGCTTCGGTGCTCGATCAGCTCTGGAATCTCGAGAAGATCGAGGATATCGGACGATTCATGGCGACGCTCGCGAAATGAAGGCGTGATCTGACGATTTTTCGGGCAACCGTTCACACCCCCCCATTGGAGACAAACAGTCCATGCCAGGTCTTTATTACGAAGAGTTTCAACCCGGTCAGATCTTCGACCATGCGACACGCAGGACCATGACCGAGATGGACAACGTTCTCATGTGCGCCCTGACGGCCAATCCGCAGCCGCTTTGCATCGACGCCGAGTATGCGAAGGGCACGGTCTTCGGGCAGCGGCTCGTCAATGGCCTGTTCGTGTTCGGCTTCGTCGCCGGCGTTCCGGTGCCCGACATGACGCTGGGGACCACGCTCGGCAACCTCGGCTTCGAGGACGTGAAGTTCACCAAGCCCGTGTTCATCGGCGACACGGTCAGGGCGCGCACCGAAATCACCGCGAAGCGGGAATCGAAAAAGCGCAGCGATTCGGGCATCGTGTTTTTTCGCCACTACGGGATCAACCAGCGCGACGAGATCGTCCTCCAAGCCGACCGCGCGGGGCTGATGCTTAAGGTTCCTGCTGGCCTGGACCGCAGTGGCGTTAACCCGCCCGCTCCGAGCGTAGGCTATCAGTCCCCGGCGCGAAGCGTAAGCGGTACGGGGACGGCCAAGGTCGAGTCAGCCAAGTCACAAGCAGCAGGGCCGCTGAACCAAGAGAAGAACGCGACGGGGGGCCTTCATTTCGAAGATTGCCGCGAAGGGCTGGTGATCGAGCACGCGATCCACCGGACCGTGACGGAGACGGACAACCTCATGTTTTCCGCAATGACCTACAACTGCGCGCCGCTGCACATCGACGCCGAGTACAGCAAGGGCAGCATTTTCGGGCAGCGACTCGTCAACAGCATGTACCTGATCGGGTTGGTGTCGGGGATCACGGTGATCGAGACTACACTCGGCACCACGCTTGCGAATGTGGGATATGAAGACATCCAGTTCCCCAAGCCGGTGTTCCATGGCGACACCATCCGCGTTCGCACCGAAATCGTGAAAGCACGGCCGTCGAAAAGCCGCAGCGACTGCGGTGTCGTCACCTTCCGCCACGTCGGCATCAATCAGCGTGGCGAAGAAGTCTGCATTGCGCTGCGCACCGGCCTGATGCTACTGCGGCCGAAGCATTGAGGATGCCGCGTCAAGCCCGGCACGGCAACTCTTCCTAGTTCGCGGCGCGCATCGCCTTCACTGCGGATTCGCTCGGGCGCACGTCCTTGCCGGGCACGATGGAGGAGATGTCCAGCACCGCCTGGCCGAACTCCTTGCTTTGCGTCACCTTGCCGAAGTAGACCGGCACCTCCGCCTGGTGGTCGAACTTCCCGATGCGAAACAGGCCGCGCGGGGAGTCGAACTCCGTCGCCTCGATCGCGGCCATCACCGCGTCCGGCTCCACCGACTTCGCGGCATTGGCCGCGCGAGCCCAGGTGACGACGCAGTCGTGCGCGAGCGTCGACCAGTCGGACGGATACTTGCCCGTCTTGGCCTTGTACTGCGCGACATACGAGCGCGCATTGGCCGTCCCCGCGGCCATGTAGTTCGCCGGGGCACGCTGCCATCCGTCGGTGCCTACCGCCGCAAATTCACCCAGGGCCTTGAGCGTGTTGCCGTCGTACAGGGCGATGAACTTGTTGTCGATTTGCTTGAAAAACCCTACGGCGGTCGCCTGCTTTGAGAAGGCGAGCAGGTCAGCCCCGAACAGCATGGTGAAGACGTAGTCGGGCTTGGCGGCAATCACCTTGTTGATGGTGGCCGTGTAGTCGGACGCTCCGAACTTCGGATACTCCTCCACGACGATCTCGGTCTGCGGATTGAGCTCCTTGATGAATTCCTTGAACCGGATGGCGCCCGAGCGGCCTCCGGCGTAATCGGCGGTGATCACGGCATAGCGCTTGTGCGGTTGCGCGGCTAGGCGCTTGGCCAGCGCGCGCATTTCCATGTACGAGTTGGCGCCGATTTGAAAAATGTAGGGCTGGTATTCCTTGATGGTGATGTCGTCAGAGTTCGCGGAGTTGGCGCAAGTGGGCATCTTCAACTTGCCGGAGACGGCCTTGCTGACGGCGATGGCGCTGGCGGACGATTGCGGCGACAGCATGAATTTCGCGCCGCCCTGTATCAGTGCGGTCGCCTGGTTGACGGCTCGCTGCGGATTCGTCCCGTTGTCCTGGTAGGTGAGCGCGAGCGGACGACCGAGCACGCCACCGTTCTTGTTGACGGACTCCACCGCGTATTCCACACCGTCCAGCACGTCCTTGCCTACGTCGGCGGCGGCGCCGCTCAAATCGAAGGTTCCCGCGATCGGGATGGGCTCGCCGGTGGCCGGCGCGGCCGGCGAAGGCAGGCTCGTCGCAGCGAGCGACGCGGCCAGGAGAGAACAGAAGGCGATATTTTTCATTGGAGTTTTCCTCAGGTGATGGATCGTTTCGAAGTCATGCCGCCATCCACGGTGACGATCACGCCACTCGTGTAATGCGACCTGTCGGATGCGAGATAGACGAATAGGTCTGCCACTTCGGGCACCGTCGCGGGACGGCCAAGTGGCAGCGTGGTCATGAGCTCACTGGTGCGCCCAGCATCGCCAAGCTCGCGCTCCGCACGGGTCTTGAGCACCTTCTCGATGCGAGCGGTGCTCACCAGTCCGGCGTTTACGCCTATAACCCGAATGCCGTGTTCGAGGCTGCGTCCGCCCAGCGCACGCGTGAACGCCATCAACGCCGCATTGCCCGTCGTGCCGCAGATGTAGTTGAAGTCGAAATTCTCGCCGCCGCTGCCGATGTTGTTCAGGATCACGCCGCCGCCACGCTCGCGCATTCGCGCGTACACCAGGCGCGTAAGGTTGACGTACCCGAAGACCTTCAGCTCCCAGCCTGCCCTCCAGGCCACCTCATTCACGTCCCAGAGGTTGCCGCCGGGAATGCTGCCCGCGTTGTTCACAAGAACGTCCACGCCATCCACGAACTTGGCCACCGCATCGACAGCGCCGGGCGATGTCATGTCGATGGCGAGCGTCTTGACGTCGACCCTGTGCGCGTCCTTCATTTCGGCAGCGAGGGCGGCGAGTTTGTCGCCCGAGCGCGCCACCAGCCACAGCGGACAGCCTTCTTCCGCGAACGAACGAGCAAGGCCCTCGCCGATGCCCTGCGAAGCGCCCGTAATGGCGACTTTTCGGCCCTTCAGTTTCAGATCCATGTCTCAAGTCCTTCCAGCCACGCAGGCATCGACGATCTCACGGGCGGAGTGCTTCTCCGCATTCAGCACAGTGTCCACGAAAACAGCGAACTGCTGTTCGCCAAGTGGCAGTTCGTCCGCGATGCGGCGCAGATTCGCGACCGTCTCGTCACGGTTCCAGTTGAATGGCTCGCCCACTGTCTTTTCCAGGTGGCGAAGCGTTGTGCCATCGGTTCGATCGACTTCCAGCACGAAGGAACGCGTGCCGAGCGACGGGTCCGCAATGACGCTGCTGCGGGCAATGATGCCTTCGAGTATCGGATCGCTGTAGCGCTTCAGGTCCGTGCCCTGCACGCCACGCTTTGACAGGGCGACCGCCACGCAGAAGTGCGCGCTCATCAGCGTCGCACCGGTGTCGGAGAACGGCCCCTTGACGTCGGTCCCGGGAATGGCCGCCTCGATCGGATTGAGGTGAATGCGCACCGCCGCGATCGATTCCGGCTTCAGATCATTCTGTATCGCAAGCTCGATGGCACGCGTCACGGGCGCCTGGAGGATCGCGCACACCGGGAAGGGCTTGTAGGTGACATCCATGATCCGCCAGGTGGTCCCCAGGTCCCAGGCGACCTTGTCACTGCCTTCAGAACTGCCGGTGAACGCCCGGTAGAACCCTGCGATGCCTTCGAAGGCATCAGGCGCTCCTGTCACCCCGGCGGCGGCAAGGCGTGCCGCGAGGATGCCATTGCGCGCGCCCATGCCCACGTGGAACTGCCACTCCTGGCTGCTTGATACCCAGGACTGCGCGACGCCTGCGGACGCATTGGACGCGATGCCGATCGCGTTTACAGTGCGCTGCGCATCCAACTTCATCAGGCGCGCCACAGCCACCGTCGAGGCGAAAACGCCAAAGAGCCCAGTCGGCCGGAAGCCGCGTTGCGCGCTCGTCACGCCCCATCCCTGGCACAAGGCAGCAGCGGCCTCAACGCCTGCGACAAGCGCCGTGAGAACGTCGACGCCCTTCGCATTGGTGGATTCCGCAACTGCAAGCACCGCGGGCGTCATCACGGCACCGGCATGCGTGAGGCCTGGAAAGTACACGTCGTCCTGTGCACGGGCGTGCATCAGTGCGCCGTTCACCAGCGCAGCGGTATCAGGCGTTGCCGCGGCGCCGTTCGCCAGCAGCCGCGCCGACGCTGTCGTGCCGCTCTCTTCCAGCGCGCGTGCATAGCGCAGCGGTGCCTCGCACAGCGGCGCACCCGCCAGCGCCACGCCCAGGTTGTGCAGCAGCGTGACTTTGGACTTCTCGCGTACCGCCGCGGGTAGCACGTCCCAGGTCAGCGCGGAAGCGAAATCCGCAATGCGTTGCGAGACGGTCGTCATGCTCAGTTCGCGCTGCGAACCTTCAGCACAACGGCCTCGGACGGACGCCCCGCGCTCGCAGGCACGATGTCGGTGATGTTCAGGATCGGCTGTGCGAATTCCGAGCTCATCTCAACCTTACCAACGTACGTGGGCACGTCCGCCTGGTGGTCATACTTCTGGAAGCGGAAAGCGCCACGGGGCGACTTGAACTCGATCGACTCGATTTGCTTCATTACCGCGTCCGACTGGATCGACTTCGCTGCGTTGGCGGCCTGCGCCCAAGTTGTCACACAGTCGTATGCCATGGCGGCCCAGTCCGACGGGTAGCCGCCGTTCTTTGCCTTGAACTGGTCGACAAACACGCGTCCCTCGGCGCTCTTCACGAACTGGCTTGCTGGTGCACGCTGCCAGCCGTCGGTGCCGACGGGCGCGTTGTCGCCCAGGGCCTTGAGGGTATTGAAGTCGTAGAGCGCAATGAAATGGTTGTTGATCTGCTTGAAGAAATCGACGGCCTTCGCCTGCTTGGAGAAGGTAAGAAGGTCCGAGCCGAAGAGGCTGCTGAAGACGTAGTCAGGCTTGGCGGCCAGCAACTTGTTGATTGACGCCGTGTAGTCGGTCGCGCCGAACTTCGGATACTCCTCGACAACGATTTCCACGCCTGGGTTGAGTTCCTTCAGACGGTCGCGGAAGCGGCTCACCCCAAGCCGGCCACCCGCGTAATCCGCGCTCACGATGGCGTAGCGCTTGTAGGGCAGCTTCGCGAACCGCGCCGCCATCGCATGGCCTTCCATCCACGAGTTGGGCGTGACTTGGAAGACGTAGGGATTGAAATCCTTCATCGTCATGTCGTCGGCCACGGATGTGCTGACGCAGGTCGGCGTCTTGTTCTTCGCTGTGACAGCCTTGTTCACGGCAATCGCGCTTGCGGAAGACATGGGACCAATCAGCAATGGCGCGTCGCTGCCGATAAGCGCGCCGGCCTGGCCCACGGCCCGCTGCGGATTGCTGCCGTTGTCCTGGTGTTCGAGGACCAGGGGACGACCTAATACGCCGCCGGTCCTATTGACCGTGTCGATGGCGAAATTGACGCCGGCGAGCGCGTCCTTTCCGACATCGGCGGCCGGCCCGCTCAGGTCGAAGGTGCCGACGATCTTGATGGGGTTACCGCCCTGCGCCTGGGCGAAGAAGCCACTACCTGCCAGCGCCAGCGCGACAAAAATTCGGTTCATATTTTCAGTCTCCTTAGTTGATGGACATGCCGCCATCGATGGCGATCACCTGTCCCGTTATCGTGCGCGAATCGTCACACGCAAGATAGAGCGCAGTGCGCGCCACATCGATCGGCTCGACGAGTCCGAGCATCTGGCGCTCGGCAGTCTTACGGATCACGTCAGGTTGGCTTTGCATGAGACCACGCACGCGTTCCGTGACGGTCACCGCAGGCGCGACCGCATTCACGCGGATCTTGTGTTCAGCGAACTCGACCGCCATCGAGCGCGTGATTGCTGCAACAGCGCCCTTGGCCGGCGTGTAGGCGTCCTTGTTCCGCGTGCCGACGAGCGCGAACACCGAAGAGCTGTTGACGACGGTTCCGCCGCCAGTCTTGATCATTTCGGCGATGCCATACTTGCAGGTAATCCACGTGCCGAACAGGTCGACCTTGATCGCGCGCCAGAACTCGTCGGTCGGGCAGGTGGTGACCGGGCCGTCCACGCTGGTGGATCCTCCGGCGTTGTTGTATAGGACGTCGATGCGGCCAGCGACCTGCACCGCTTTGGCGACGGCGCTCTTCACGCTTTCCTCGCTTGTCACGTCGGTCTGGATGAAATGCGCCTTGCCGCCGGCAGCGCGAATCGCCTTCTCCGTATCCCGGCCATTGGCCTCATTGAACTCCGCAATCACGACCGTTGCGCCCTCGCTTGCGAAGAGCTCGGCAGCTGCCCGACCGATGCCGGCCCCCGCGCCGGTGATGAATGCAACCTTGTCCGTGAGTTTCGCCATCATGTCGCTCCCGCTGTTTTGGCCTGCTTCGTTTTCGACAACGTGAAGCCTTCATAGCCCGCCGCCGCCACTTCATCGCACTTCTTCCTGTAGTTGCCGTGCCCGCCGAGGTAAGGCAGAAACACCTTAGGCTTGCCCGGCACGTTCGCCCCCAGATACCAGGAGTCCGCCTTCAGGTAGAGCGTGCGCTTTACGATGTCCTGCACGCCCTGCATCCACTTGTCTTCCTGGTCGCTGCTCGTGTCTATTCGCGTCCAACCGTTCTTGCGCATGTCTTCCATGCAGCGCGTGATCCAGTCGATGTGCTGCTCGATGCTCATCGACATGTTGGCAAGCGGCCCCGGACTGCCCGGGCCCGTGACCGTGAAAAGGTTGGGGAAGCTCGCCACCATCAGGCCCAGGTAGGTCCTGGCGCCGTCGGCCCACTTGTCTGTGAGCCTAGCGCCGCCGACACCGCGCACGTCGATGCGCGTGAGCGCTCCCGACAGTGCGTCGTAGCCTGTCGCATAAATGAGCATATCGAGCTCGATCAGGCCTTCCGCGGTGACGATCCCTTCCGGCACCACGCGCTCGATCGGCGCCGTCTTCAGGTCCACCAGCGTCACATCGTCGCGGTTGTAAACGCTGTAGTACGTGTCGCCCAGGCAGGGCCGCTTGGTGCCGAAAGGAAAGCCGGTGGGCAGCAGCTTCTGCGCCACGTGCGGCTTGTGCACGATCTTACGGATCTTGCCGCGAATGAATTCCGCCACAGTGGCATTCGCATCGTCATTGGAGAGAATGTCCGCGTAGCACTGGCGAAAGCCGAGCAACTGGCTGTTGGTCCAGGCGTTCTCGTACTTCATCTGCATCTCTTCCGGCGTCGCGTCGAGAGCCGACTCGCTCGGCATGGCCGCGGCGATGCCGAAACGCGTGATCTTGCTGATCTCGCGCCGCTCTGCATAGGTTGCGCGGACGCGTTCACGCATCGCAGGCGTGAGCGCATGGTTCTTGGCGGGCACCACGAACACAGCGGTGCGCTGGAACACCGTCAGGTGCTTGCACTTTCCTGCCAACGCCTGGATGGTCTGCACGCCCGAGGAGCCAGTGCCGATCACCCCGATGCGCTTGCCCTCGAACTTCACGTCATGCTTCGGCCAACGGCCGGTGTGATAAGCCTCGCCCTTGAATGTCTCGATGCCGGCAATCTCTGGTGGCTTGGGCACGGACAGTACTCCGCTCGCTGGCACGAAGAAGCGCGCCGCCACGGTCTTGCCGTCGGAGGTGCGGATGCGCCACATATCCGCGTTCTCGTCGAACTCAGCAGAATCGACGCGGGTGTTGAACCGGATATGTTCGCGCAGCTTGAAGCGGTCGGCTACATGCTCCAGGTAGTGCATCAACTCCCGCGCGGTCGGATAGCGCTCGGTCCAGTCCCACTCGTCTTGCAGTTCGCGCGAGAACGAATACGAATAGTCCCAGCATTCCAGGTCCACGCGTGCGCCGGGATACTGGTTCCAGTACCAGGTGCCGCCGATGCCGTCACCGGCTTCGAAAGCCTGGATCTTGAAACCCGCGTCGCGCAGGCGCTTGATCGCGTACAGCCCGGCGAAACCGGCGCCGACGATCACTGCATCACAGGTTTCTGTCGTTGTCCCCATAGCGTGTCCTTGGTCTCTATAACGCGAATTGGACTGCATGCAGGCGCAAAGGGCCAACGCTCTTCGCTGTGTGTTCCGTACATCGGGATATCACTCAGACGGTCGCCACCGGTGACGACGGCGAACCCACGGCTCCCGGCAGGCGCAAGGGCGGCGCAGTGAGCAGGAAGGCGCTGCGGCGCTTCTCGCGCAGGTAGCGTGCGAGGTCACCCAGGTTCCACATTTCCCCGAGCGGAATGCCGAGCTTGAACAGGCAGTGTTCATGCAACGGCAGGTATGATCCCGGCTGATGAAGCGGCGGCGCCGGCGACGGTCGATACTCAACCGCATAGCAGTCGGAGATCAGTGCGCAAATGCCTGTGTCGGTGATCCAGCGTAGCACCTCGGGGTCGCGTCCGTCGATGGCCGGAGTCTGTTCGAGCAGTTGCGCATCCGGGCGCGGATGCGTCTCCAGAAGCACGTCGCCGAAGCCTGTGTACAGCAAGACCATATCGCCCCGCCCAATCTTCACGCCGTCCTTGGCGATGATGTCCATCAGTTCCCTGTAGCTCACTGCATGGTTGGTTCGGCCGCAGTGCTTTTCGAGGTCGATCATCACGGCACGGCCTTGCATGCAGGCCACGGCCATGTTTTCCACGCCGAGATGGCGGGCGCCGATGTGCGGCGGCTCTTTACCCGAGGCCGCGCCCCAGCCCGGAGAACAGCACACGTCGATCTGCGCACGAAAACCGTTGTAGTACACAGGACGCGGCAAGCCGTCGCCCTGCGTGTCGAAGAGCTGGCCCACATGCGCAAGCGAGTCCCACTGCGTCGAGTACTGCAGTGTGAGTACCACTTCGTCATCCGACACCACGTCCGTGGCGCCGGGCTTCTCGGTGCCCATCTCGAAGTTGAACAAGGGCGCGCCGTTGCGCATCGCCGGTCGCAGGCGTGGCGGCAGGCGGTGGGAACCCCAACCTCCGGTGCCGGGAACATCGAGCGGCAGGCTCAGGCAGAAGGTCCTGCCTTCCGTGACCTCGCGCAGACCTTCCAGTACTTTCGCGGGAGTCAACCAGTTGAGCCGCCCGAGTTCGTCATCAGGTCCGAAGTCGCCCCAGTTGGAACCTGGGGGACGCATTTTCCAGCGTGGGTTGTCCAGCATGTTCGCTCCTTTTTTCCTGAGGGTGGCGGGAGTATGGACGCGGCAGGGCGGCAGTCAACACAATCGGCCGCCATTGTTCCGCAATGTGAACTACACCCGTTCCAATTTGCGGAACGCAGCCGGCAACCCTTACACCGGCAGATGTCCGCTGCACTACAACCAGTCGCATGGATGAACGCCACGAAAGGAAGGCAAGGATGAAGATCACCATCGACAGAACGCGGTGCATGGCATCTGGCAATTGCGTGCTCGCACTACCGGCGCTGTTCGAGCAGGACGAGGAAGGATTCGTCCGACTGCGCGACGTCGATCCCGCGAGCTTTTCGCAAGAGGCACTTGAGGAGGCTGTGAAGTCGTGCCCCACCGCGGCCATTTCTTTCACGCCCGAGAGCGGTCCGGCCTGACATGCCCGATTTCGCACGCTTCACGCTCGGCTCGCGCGTCGCCCCAATCAGCGTCGAAGGCTACCGGCGCCAGGCGCGAAAGCGCCTGCCCGACATGGTGTGGAGCTATGTGGACGGGGCGGCGGACGGCCAGGTGACGCTCAATGACAACCGCACGGGCTTTCTGAAGTGGCGCCTGCGCCAGCGGTCGCTGACCGGCATTTCAAAGCCCGTCCTGGCGACACGCATCGCCGGCCAGGACGTTTCGCTGCCGATCGCATTCGCGCCGACGGGCCTGTCCGGCCTCACGCGCTGGAATGGCGATGTGGCGGCAGCACGCGCTGCTGAGTCTGCCGGCACGCGCCTGTGCCTGAGCACCGGCTCGTCATGGACGCTGGAAGAAGTGGCTGGCGCCACGCAGCAGGACCACTGGTTCCAGCTCTACCCGTTCGGAAACCGCAAGAAGGTAGGTGAACTCATCACGCGTGCCGAGGACGCCGGGTACAAGGCGCTCTTCGTGACCGTGGACGTTCCGGTACGCGGCAACCGAGAGGGCGAGCGCGAGACGGGCATGGGCCTGCCGCTGACCTTCACGCCTTCCAACATCTTCGACGCGGCACGCCGCCCACGCTGGGTGTGGGAGTTGCTGCGCCACCAGCGCGCCGTCGCGATTCAATATGCACAGGCAGGCGCGGCCGGCGTGCGCGCCGCCGTGATCGCCGCCAATGAGCAGGATCGCTACATGCAGGGCGACCTGCACTGGGACGATCTTGCATGGATGCGCCAGCGCTGGAAGGGACCGCTCTACGTGAAGGGTGTCCTGGACGCCGACGACGCAGCACGCTGCATCGATGAGATCGGCGCTGAAGGCGTTGTGGTGTCCAACCACGGCGCGCGCCAGCTCGACCACGCGCTGGGCACCATCGATGCGCTGCCCGCCATCGTGGACCGCATCGCGGGCCGTGGCGAGGTCTACCTCGACGGCGGCATCCGCCGCGGCACCGACGTGATCATCGCACTGGCGCTCGGCGCCAAGGGCGTCTTCGTCGGCCGGCCCTACCTTTACGGCCTGGCCGTCGACGGCGAGCAAGGCGCGCGCAATATCCTGAACATCCTGCGCGAGGACATGGTCCGCGCGCTTATCCTGATGGGATGCCCGGATGTGATGGCCCTGGACAGAAGCTGGCTGATCCCCGCCGGCACGCCCGCAGCAGCCCGATAGAGGAGAGCCCATGCCAAGAGACGTTTTCAGATTCAAGGGTGGTCAGGGCGCGCCCGTGCTCGGCGCGTTCGTCACCTTCGACTCGATGCCGATGGTCGAGATCCTCGCGGGCATCGGCTTCGACTACCTGGCTATCGACACCCAGCATGCGCTGATGGATGCGGTGACCGTGGGCAAGCTCATGTACGCGATCCCGCCGGAAGTGCCGGTGCTGGTGCGCGTGCAGAGCGCCCAGGACCCCTCAATCGGCAAGGTGATGGACGCCGGCGCGGACGGTGTGATCGTGCCGATGGTCGAGACGGCCGAACAGGCGGCCACGGCTGTCGCGGCCTGCCGTTATAACCCCGCGGGCAACCGCAGCTTCGGCCCGATCCGTAAACACCTCGGGTTCGACGCGAAGGAAATCGAGGGAAGGGCAGCCTGCTTCGTGATGATCGAGACGGCCAAAGCGGTCGAGAACATCGATGCGATCGTTGCGACCGCGGGCTTGACCGGTGTGTACCTGGGCTCCGGTGACCTGGCTGTGAATCTTGGCCTGAAGCCGCTCGAACCGGCGCATCCGCAGATTCGCGCCGCGGCCCAGCGCGTGGCCAAGGAGTGCCACAAGGCAGGCGTCGTCGCAGGGGTACACGGCCAGTCGATCGTCCATCTGCGCGATCTCGTGTCGCTTGGCTACACGATGATCACGCTCTCGGGCGACCGCACATATATCGCAAGCGGCGCCGGCGACATGCTCAAGGCGGGGCGGGAGGTCAAGTGATCCAGCAACCGTGGATGGACGTGATCGTGCGCAGCAAGCGGATGGAGGCGACGGACATCGTCGTCCTGGAGCTCGCCCATCCCGGCGGCCAGGCCATGCCGCCGTTCAGCGCAGGCTCACACATCGACGTTGAAATCCAACCGGGACTCGCCCGACAGTATTCCTTGTGCAACGACCCGGCCAATAACGAGCACTATGTGATCGCCGTCCTGAAGGAAGCGGACTCTCGGGGCGGGTCCACTTTCATTCACGACACGCTCAAAGAAGGCGACCTGCTACGCATCAGCGGCCCGAAGAATCACTTTGCGCTGCACGGCGAGGGCACACGGCACCTGCTGTTCGCGGGCGGCATCGGTATCACTCCCCTGGTGTGTATGGCCGAGCGCCTGACCCGCACACACACGCCGTTCGAGCTGCATTACTGCGTGCGCTCGCTCGACCGCGCGGCGTTTCAGAATCTCCTGCGCGACCCGACGCGCGGCTGGACAGCGCAGTTGCACCTGGATAGTGGGCCGCCGGCCCAGAAGCTCGACGTGGCGCGCTCCATCGGCGCGTACACAGAAGGGGCGCACGCGTATGTCTGCGGACCCGCCGGTTTTATCGGCTGGGTGCTGCAGTCGGCGCGCGATGCCGGGTGGCCCGAGCACGCGCTGCACCGGGAATATTTCACCCCGCCTCCCGCCGAAGGCAGGGCCGCGCCGTCGTCCACGTTCATGGTTCGCCTTGCCAGCAGCACGATGGTGCTGGAAATACCGCCCGACCGCAGCGTGATGCAGGTCCTTGCCGACGCCGGCATCGAGCTGCCCTCGTCGTGCGAGCAAGGCACATGCGGCAGCTGCCTGACCCGCGTTCTCGAAGGCATTCCCGACCACCGGGACTTCTATCTCACCGACGAGGAACGCGCGGCAAACGACCAGTTCACACCGTGCGTCTCGCGCGCCAAGACGCCGCTCCTTGTGCTGGACGTCTAAGTCGAACACCAACAGGAGCACATCATGGACTTCGACTTCGATCTTTACTCGCGCGACACCGCGCAGGACCCGTGGCCCGCCATCAAGGCGATGCAGGACGCGGGACCGGTGCTGCACAACGTGCGCACCGGCGCCTACATGGTGACTACCGACAAGCTGGCGCGCGCCGTCCTCACCGACACCAAGCGCTTCACCATCGAGGGCACCGCGGTCACTATCCGCTTCGGGCGCGAAGCGTTCTTCGGCATCGATGACAAGGCTAGCCACGACAAGCTGCGGGCCATCTGGATGGGTGCATTCACGCGCAACGCCGTCGAAGCGCTGCGCCCGATGATCACCCAACTTGCCGACGAGATGATCGACCCCGTGCAAGAGCGCCTGCGCGCCGGCGAGGTTGTCGATCTTGAGGCGGAACTTTGCCGCAGTCTACCTGCCTACGTGATTGCGCACATGATGGGCGTGCCCATGAGCTATCGCGACGACGTGGTGCGCTGGAGCGACGCGCTCGGCGCGGCCTCGGTGCTTCCGGCCAACGCGGACAAGCAAACCCACCCGGCCTGGCTTGCCGCGTACAAGGCGCGCGACGAGATCGGCGAGTACCTGGGCGAGGCCATCGCACACCGTCGCAAGAACCCCGGCGGAACCGACCTCATCAGCCAGATCGTGCACTCGCAGCACAACCTGCCGGACAACGTGATCATCTCCAACAGCCGCCAGATGCTGTATGCGGGCAACGAGACAACCGCCAAGTGGCTTGGCCACATCGTAGTGGCGTTGTCGGAGCGTCCCGACGTGCGCGCCGAAGTGATCGCCGACCCCAAGCTCATGCCGCAGGCGCTGGAAGAAGTGATGCGCTGGCGGCCGGTCGTGATGGCTTCGGTGCGATTGGCGCAGCCCGGCGGCGTCGAGATCGAAGGCGTCCACATTCCGGAGGGAAAGACCATCATGCCGCTGGTCGGCTGCGCCAACCGAGACCCGACGCGCTACGAAGACCCGGACACGCTGAACATCCATCGCAAGTTCCAGACGAACCTAGGCTTTGGCTTCGGCATGCACAGCTGTCTGGGCGTGACGCTTGCGCGCCTGGAGGCACAAATCGTCATCGAACGCCTGCTCGCGCGCATTCCCGACTACGATGTGGCGGGCGAAGTCATCTACAACGCCTTCGCCCTTCGCGGCCCGAAGGTACTTCCCATTGCACTTCAAAAACACTAACGATAGACACCACCATGACCAATCGCAGAAACATCATCGGCGCGGGCCTTGCAGTCAGCGCGCTGATGGCCACGGGCACCGCATGGGCCGCCTACCCGGACAGGCCGATTCGGCTCGTGGTGCCATACGCCGCCGGCGGTTCAGCCGACGGAATGGCGCGTCTCGTTGCGCAGCACCTGGGCGATCACCTCGGCCAGAGCGTGATCGTCGACAACAAGGCCGGCGGCGGCACGCTCATCGGCGCGGAATTCGTGAAGGCGGCCAGGCCCGACGGCTATACGCTGTTCCTGGGCACGTCGTCGACCAGCATGCTCATGCTTCGCAAAGGAGGCTCGCCGGTGGACTTTCGCAAGGACTTCGAGCCGATCATGGCATTCGCGGAATCGACCTTCGTCATTCTCGCGGGTCCGGCCGCGCCATTCAAGACACTGCCGGAGATGATCGCCTATGCCCGGGCCAACCCCGGCAAGGTGACCTACAGCGTACCGGGGCCGGGCACCACCTCGCACCTGCTGGGCGAATACCTCAGCAGCGCAGCCGGCATCAAGATGATGGCGGTACCTTACAAGGGCGGAGGCCCGGCGTCTGTCGGCCTGCTGGGTGGCGAAGTGATGGCGTCATTCGACGGCATTGGTCCCACCAACCCCTTTATCAAGGAAGGCAGGGTCACCCTACTGGCCACATCGGGCGGCCAGCGCAGCCTCGTCTTCCCGAACAGCCCCATGATCGCCGAGACGCTGCCGGGCCTGGAGGCCGGGGGTTGGATCGGCCTGGCGGCCACGCCGGGAACGCCCAGGGAAGTGATCGACAGGCTGCATGCCGCGATGACGGCCGTCGTCGCAAAGCCAGACGTGCGCGAACGCACCTTGTCGCTGTCGCTCAAGCCAATGAGTTCCACGGCGGCCGAATACACACGGCTGATCGCCGGCGAGATAGACAAGTGGGGCAAGGTGGTGCGCGAGTCCAACCTCGTCATCGAATAGCGCCGCGGCAACATGAGAACGGCATTCAAGGTCATCACCGACGGGCTGCGCTTTCCCGAGGGCCCGATCGCCATGCGCGACGGCAGCTTCCTGGTTGTCGAGATCGAGCGCGGCACGCTCACGCGCGTGCAGGCGTCCGGCAGCAAGGAAGTCGTCGCGCACCTCGGCGGCGGACCCAACGGGGCGGCCATCGGCCCGGACGGCCACTGCTACATCTGCAACAACGGCGGCTTCAAGTGGCACGAGGACGAGAACGGGCTGCGCCCCAGCGGGCAGCCGGCCGACTACGCCGGCGGGCGCATCGAGCGGGTCAACCTGAAGACCGGCCAGGTCGAGGTGCTGTACCAGCACGGTCCGAGCGGCCGCCTGCGCGGCCCCAACGACATCGTTTTCGACGGCCACGGCGGCTTCTGGTTCACCGACCTCGGCAAGACGCGCGAGCGCGACCTCGACCGCGGCAGCGTGTACTACGCGAAGTGCGACGGCAGCAGCATCGAGGAGGCCATCTTTCCCATGCTGTTTCCCAACGGCTGCGCGCTGTCGCCGGACGGCACGCGGCTCTACGTGGCCGAGACCGACGCGGGGCGCATCTGGGCGTTTGACCTGGACGGCCCGGGCAAGGTCGCGAAAAAACCCTGGCCGTCCCCCAACGGCGGGCAGTTGCTGATCGGGCTGCCGGGCTTCCAGCGGCTGGACTCCATGGCGGTGGAAGCCGCGGGCAACGTATGCGTCGCGACGATCATGGAAAAAGCGGGCATCACCGTGGTTTCCCCGGACGGCGAGGTGGTGCAGCGCGTGGGCATGCCGGACCGCGCGACCACCAACATCTGCTTCGGCGGCAGCGACCTGCGCACCGCCTACATTACCCTGTCGTTCAGTGGCCGTCTGGTCGCCGTCGATTGGCCGCGGCCCGGATTAGACCTGCATCACATGGATGCGGCCTGACCGCCTATTTTTTCCCACTATAAGGAGACTCACATGGATTGCCTCAAGAGAAAGACAGCGCTTGCCGGCGCGGTGCTGGCCGTAGCCCTGGCCGCCCTGCCGGCCACCGCCCAGCAGGGCCCCAAGCGCTACGGTCCGGGCGCAAGCGACACCGAACTGAAGATCGGCCAGACCATGTCGTACAGCGGTGCCGCCGCCTCTTACGGCACGTTCGGCCGGGTGATGACGGCGTACTTCAAAATGATCAATGAGCAGGGCGGCATCAATGGCCGCAAGATCAGCCTGATGAGCGTCGATGACGGCTTCAGCCCGCCCAAGACCGTGGAGATGACACGGCAGTTGGTGGAGTCGGACAACGTCCTCTTTATCTGCTGCTCGATGGGCACCGGACCGAACGCGTCGGTGCAGAAGTACCTCAACGACCGCAAGGTCCCGCAGATGTTCGTGCTGTCGGGCGCAACGCGCTTTACCGACGCCAAGACCGCACCCTGGTCCATGAGTTTCTCGCCGACCTACATGGACGAAGGCCGCGAAGCTGCTCGCTACATCATCCGCACCAATCCCAATGCGAAGATCGCGCTGCTCTACCAGAACGACGACTCGGGCAAGGATACGGCCATCGGCTTCAAGGAAGGACTAGGGCCTGATCGCGTCAAGCAGATCGTGTCCGAGCAGACCTATGAGGCGACCGACGCCACCATCGACTCGCAGATCCGCCAGGCCAAGGCCGCGGGCGCGGACGCCTTCTTCGACAACACCGCGGCGAAATTCACTGCCCAGTCGATCCGCATTGCGCACGACATCGGCTGGAAAGCCCTGCACGTGACGACCACCAACTCGTCGTCGATCGCGCAGGTGCTCGAGCCTGCGGGCTTCGACAAGTCACAGGGCCTGGTGGCCGGCAAGTACATCAAGGAGCCGACCGATTCGCAATGGGACAACGACCCGCGCATGAAGCAGTGGCGCGACTGGATGACCAGGTACTACCCAGAAGGCCAGAAGACCGACTGGTGGAATGTGTATGGCTATATGGTCGCCGAAACGCTGGCACACGTAATCCGTGCGGCCGGCAACGACCTCACGCGCGAGAACATCATGAAGCTGGCGCTCAGCCTGGACGTGGAATCGCCGTACCTGCTGCCCGGCCTGAAGATTCAGACCAGCCCGACCGTCCGCTCGGCCGTGAACAAGCTGCGCTACTACCGGTTCGAAGGCAAGCAATGGGTGTTGCTCAAGGAGTGAGCGCCCCCGCCCCACTAGTAAGCGTACGCGGCGTCACGGTCCGCTTCGGCGGCATCCTGGCGCTGGACGGCATCACGTTCGACGCGAGCGAAGGCGACATCGTCGGCCTGATCGGTCCCAATGGGGCCGGCAAGACGACGCTGTTTAACTGCCTGTCGCGCCTGTACGTCCCGACCTCGGGCGACATCCAATTCCGGGGCCGATCTATCATGAACATGCCTCGGCACTCCATCGCGGGCCTGGGCATTGGGCGCACGTTCCAGAACGCGGCACTGTTCGACACCCTGAGCGTGCTGGACAACGTGCTCGTTGGCAGCCATCACGTGACGCGCAGCGACTTTCTCTCCAACGCGCTCGCGCTGCCGTGGGTCGCTCGCGAGGAAAAGGACATCGAAGCGCGGGCCATCGAGAAGCTGCGTTTCATGGGCCTGGAGTCTTACGCCGACCAGCCCGCCGGTGGCCTGCCCTTTCCCGTGAAAAAGCGCGTCGAACTCGCACGCGCCCTGATGTCCCAGCCGACCCTGCTGCTGCTAGACGAACCGGCCGCGGGCCTGAGCCACGGCGAGATCGAGACCCTGAGCGAACAGATCCTGCGCATCCGGGAAACCGAAAAAGTGACCATCCTGCTGGTGGAGCATCACATGAACCTCGTGATGTCGATCTCCGACCAGGTGGTCGCCATCGACTTCGGCAAGAAGATCGCCGACGGCAAGCCGTCCGACGTGCAGAGCGATCCCGCGGTGATCCGCGCCTACCTGGGCGAGAAAATCTGATGGCGGCCATTCTTGAACTCAAGGACGTCGACGCCCACTACGGCGGCACGCAGGCCCTCTTCGGAGTCAATTGCGCCGTCGAGGCAGGTGCGGTGACCACGCTGTTGGGCGCCAACGGCGCGGGCAAGACCAGCACCCTGCGCGCGATCTGCGGCATGGTGCGCCGCACCGGCGAGATCCGCTTTGACGGCCACCGCATCGACGGCAAGTCCACCGAAGACATTGTCCGCATGGGCATCGCACACGTGCCGGAGGGCCGCGGAACCTTCACCAACCTGACCGTGCAGGAAAACCTCGACCTGGCGGCCCATGCCAGGCGCGACCGCGCGCTGGTGGGCGAGGACGCGCAGCGCGTGTTCGGCTATTTCCCGCGCCTCAAGGAGCGCCTTCGCCAGCAGGCTGGTACGCTGTCTGGCGGCGAGCAGCAGATGCTGGCGATTGCCCGCAGCCTGATGATGCGGCCGCGGCTCATGCTGCTGGACGAACCTTCCTTTGGCCTAGCGCCGCTGGTGGTGCTCGAAATCTTCCAGATCATGCAGCGCATCAACAGGGAAGATGGCGTGAGCATCTTCCTGATCGAGCAGAACGCCGCAATGGCGCTGGACCTTGCGCACGACGCCTATCTGGTGGAGACCGGGCGCATCGTGATGTCCGGCAAGGCAGCCGACCTGCGGGATGATGACGCCATCCGGCGAACCTACCTGGGCCATTGAGCCCGCAGATCTATGGACCTCTTTGTCTCGCAAGTTCTCTCCGGCGTCGCCAGTGGCGCCATCTATGGCTGCGTGGGCCTGGCCATGGTGATGATCTTCACCTCGACCGAGAAGATCAATTTCGCGCAGGGCGAGATGGCCACCTTCAGCACCTACGTCGCCTGGACCCTGATGACCGTGGGCCTGCCCTACTGGGCGGCGTTCGCCGCCACGGTGGCGATCTCGTTTGCGGCCGGCGTTCTCATCCAGCGCACCCTTCTCGCGCCGCTGCGCGATGCGCCCGAGATGTCGCAGGTCATTGTCTTTTTCGGCCTCTTCCTGGTCTTCAACTCGGCTTCGGGGGCAATCTGGGGCTATCTGCCTTTCGATTTCCCCAGTCCGGTGAAAGCGTTCAGTACCGGCACCACACTGATAGGCGCGCACCAGTTGTTCATCATCCTGGTCGCGGTGCTCATGCTGACGCTGCTGTTCCTGTTCTTTCGCTACACCTCGCTGGGCCTGTGCATGCGCGCGGCGGCGCAAAACCCTGTGTCGGCGAGCCTCATGGGCGTGCGCGTGGGATGGATGCTGGCGCTGGGCTGGGGCCTGTCGGCCGCCGTCGGCGCCGTCGCCGGCATCATGGTCGCGCCGGTCGTCTTCCTGGAGCCGCAGATGATGGTGGGCGTGCTGCTGTACGCATTCGCTGCGGCGCTGGTCGGCGGCATCGACAGTCCGCCGGGCGCTTTTGTCGGCGGCATCATCGTCGGCGTCCTGGAGAACCTGGTGGGCACCTACCTGGTTGGAACCGACCTGAAACTCACGGTGGCCCTGGTGCTGATCATCGCGGTGCTGATCTTCAAGCCCACCGGCCTCTTTGGCAGCCGGCGCGTGGCGCGCGTCTAGAGCAGGGCACCATGAAAAAACTCTCCGCGAATCAGAAAATCCTGGCTGGCGTTGCCATCGCGGCCGCCGTGGCCCTGCCCCTCGTCACACCAGACTTTCGCCTGTTCCAGGCCAGCCAGGTGCTGATCTACGCCATCGCCATCCTGGGTCTGAACCTGCTCACCGGCTACAACGGCCAGCTTTCCGTGGGGCACGGCGCGTTCTTCGCGGTAGGCGCGTACAGCGCGGCCCTGCTGATGAACTTTGCCGGATTTCCTTACTGGACGACCATCCCGGCAGCGGCACTGATCTGCCTGGTGGTCGGCTTACTGTTTGGTTTACCTGCCCTCAAACTGGATGGGCACTACCTGGCGCTGGCCACCTTCGCACTCGCGCTGGCCGTGCCGCAATTGCTGAAATACAAGGCTTTTTCCAAATGGACAGGCGGCGCGCCCGGCATCTCCATCGACAAGCCCCCTGCGCCCTTCGAGTTCGATATCTTCGGCCGCGCGTTCAATGCCGATGTGTGGCTCTACTTGTTCACGCTGGGCATCACGGTGCTCCTCTTTTTCTGCGCATGGAACCTGGTGCGCGGGCGTATCGGCCGCACGCTGGTGGCGATCCGCGACCAGCCCATGGCGGCGCAGGCGATGGGTGTGAACACCGCCATCTATAAGTCGCTGATCTTTGGCGTCAGCGCGCTCTTTACCGGCGTCGCCGGCGCGCTCAATGCGCTCACGGTGCAATACCTCGCCCCCGATTCATTCCATATGTTCCTGTCGGTGTTCCTGCTGGTGGGCATGGTGGTGGGCGGCATGGGCGCGGTGCCAAGCGCGCTTTTCGGTGCGGTGGTGATCGTGTTCCTGCCCAACATCGCGGGCAGCATCTCCAAGTCCTTGCCCGGCGCGATCTACGGCGTGCTTTTGATCCTGCTGGTTTACTTCATGCCCAAGGGCATCTGGGGCGCGCTGGACCGGTTGCGCCAGTTCCGCCTGCCGCGACACAGGGACACGGGCTCTTCCTGATGGCCGCAGGCCCGACCTGATGCCACCAGCGCGAAGTCTCAGGTCCCTGGCCATCCTCTATGGCGGCAGTTCCGCGATGCTTCGCGTCTGCGACCCGATGCTGCCCGCCCTGGGCCTCGAGTTCGGCGTAACGACCGGGCGCGCTGCGTTCACCGTGTCGGCATTCGCCGTCGCCTACGGCCTCTTGCAACTGTTCTTCGGTCCTGTGGGAGACCGCTTCGGGAAGCGCCGGGTGATCGGCTATTGCGGCATTGGCTGTGTGGTGGGCAATGCGCTGGCGCTCTTCGCCTGGAGCCTCGATGCGCTGATCGTCGCGCGAATTGTCGCTGGCATTACCGCCGCGGGCATGGGCCCGCTCATGCTCGCGTGGATCGGCGACACGGTGCCCTACGAGCAGCGCCAGACGGTGCTGGCCAAGTTCATGGTGTCCTCCCTGACCGGCCTGATCGCGGGCCAGTGGCTATCAGGCGTCGTGACGGACCTGTTTGGCTGGCGCACGGTGTTCGCGGTGCTGGCCGTGTTGTTTTGCATAGGCGGCCTGGTCGTCGCCTGCGACCCGGACGTGCAGCGCGACAAGGGCTCGCAGGCCCGGGGCGGCTACCTCGATGGCCTGGCGCAAGTGCTGGCGATTCCGTGGGCGCGCTGGATTCTTTTGCTGACCGTGTGCGAAGGCGGTTTCACCTTTGCCGCGATGGCCTTCATGCCGTCATTCCTGGTGCGCGATTACGGCCTGCGCCTTTCCGTCGCCGCCGGACTGGCGGCTGTGTACGGCGTGGGCGGTATCGGCTATGCGTTCCTGGCCAGGCAGTTGGTGCCCCGGCTGGGCGAAGCCGGCATCGCGCGCTGGGCGGGCCTGGCGATGGCCATCAGCTGGCTGGCGGTGGCCGTGGTCCACCACTGGGCGGTGATCATCCCGGCGATGCTGGTAGCGGGCCTGGGCTTTTACTCACTGCACGGTGTGCTGCAGACCAACGCCACCCAGATGGCGCCGCAAGCGCGCGGCACGGCGCTGGGCCTGTTCGCATCGGCCATGTTCGCCGGCATTGCGCTGGGCGTCTGGAGCGCGTCGCACGTTGTGGACGCGGGCGGCTACCGGCCGCTGTTCGTGGTTTGCGCGGTGGCGCTGGGCCTGCTTGGGCAGGCCGTTTCCTGGAGACTGATCCGGCAGCGGTACGCGTTCGCGGCGCCGAAGGACTGAGCTACGCGCTCACTCGATAACGACGCCCGCTTCCTTGACGACGCGCGACCAGGTCGCGACCTCGTCGATCGTCAGCTGGCGGTACTGCGCCGGCGTGGTCGTGATCGGGTTGAGCGAAATCTTCTCGAAGCGCTCGCGCACCTCGGGCATGGCCATCACGGCCAGCATGGCCGCATTGATCTGGCCGATGATTTCCTTCGGTGTTCCGGGGGAGGTCAGGATGCCGGACAGGCCGCGCACGACGAAATTGGGCACTGCCTCGTTGGCGGCGGGGACGGCCGGGAACACCTTGCTGCGCCCCGTTCCCGTGGTGGCCAGCAGCCGGATCCGGCCCTCGCGAATCAGCGGGTTCGTGGACCCCATCGCGTCGCATCCCATCATGATCTCGCCGCCCATCAGGCCCACGGCCATCGGTGCGCCGCCCTTGTACGGCACCGAAGTGGTCTTGATTCCCGCCGCGATGTTGAGATATTCGACGATGAGGTGCGGCGTGGTCCCGGTGCCCGTGTTGCCGACCGTGACCTTGTCCGGGTTCGCTTTCGCGTACTCGATCATTTCAGGCAGCGTCTTGAATGGCGCGGCCGGGTTGGCGAAGAAGCCATATTCAGATTCGGCGTAGGCGATCACCTGGTCCAAGTCCTTGCGCGAATCGACCGTGGTGCCCTGCTTGCGCAGCACCAGCATATTCATCGACGAGGTGCCCAGCATCAACGTGTAGCCGTCCGGCTTGGCCGCCTTGACGAACTCCGCGCCAATCAGCGTGCTGGCACCCGGCCTGTTGTCCACGACCACGGTCACTCCCAGCTTTTCGCCGAGTTGGGTCGAGATGGACCGCACGATGCCGTCGGCCACGCCGCCCGCGGGAAACGGACAGATGAACCGGATCGGGCGGTCTGGGTAGGCGGCCCATACGGCAGGGGCTGCCAGGGTGGCTGCCGCAGCAACGCCGCCTGTGAGGATGATTCTGCGTTTTATCATGTGGCAGATCCTAGGCGCCGCCTCGCGGATGGGCTTTGGCGGCGCCGATTGTGTTCCGTGCTTTGGTCCGTTCCGGCACACGGAACACCGACAGGCAGGCTGGCCGCAGCCCGCACGCCGCACAGAACAATGCGCCTTGCAATTACCACAGCGAGGCAGCGACAAGTGAGCAGCGGCAAGGTTTTCATCCCGGCATTCACGGCGAACCCGGACGTCGACCAGGCGTTCGCCGACGCCGGTTTCGAGCTCGACTTCGCGCTCTCCGCGCAGGAACGTGCCCATGGCCGCTGGGCGTTCGAGCGCGCGGACATGCGCAGCGCGCAGATGGAAGCGGCGCTGGCCGAGCGGCTGCCGATGGCGCGCATCCTGTGCGCCATCGGCGTAAAGGGTCATCTTCCGGTGACAGCTCAGATGATGGACGCGGCCAAAAAACTCGAGGTGATCTATGTCGGAGCCGCGGGCTACGACAGGATCGACGTCGCGGCGGCGACCCAGCGCGGCATTCCCGTGTTCAACGCGCCGGGCGGCAACGCCATCGGCGTGTCGGAGCACGCGCTCGGTCTCATGCTTTCGCTCACCCGCCGGATCGACGCCACGTCGCGCTTTGGCCGCGAGACAGGCACATGGGCCCGGCAATTCACGATGACCTCCACGCCCAGCCTGAGCGTGCTGCGCGGCAAAACGCTCGGCCTGGTCGGCTATGGCTTCATTGGACGGCAGCTGGCGCATAGCGCGCGCCTGGGTTTCGGCATGCAGGTCGTTGCGTACGACCCGTTTTTCGACCGGCTGGAAGCCGGGCGGCAGGGCGTGCGCCTCGTGCACGAGCTGGGCGACCTGCTCGCCACCAGCGACTTCGTGTCGATCCACGTCCCATGGAACGACACGACACAGGGCCTGATCGGCGCGAAGCAACTCGCGTGCATGAAGCCGACGGCCTACCTCATCAACACGGCGCGCGGTCCGATCGTGGACACCCAGGCGCTCATCGCCGCGCTCGAAGCCCACACGATCGCAGGCGCCGGGCTGGATTGCGTCGATCCGGAACCGCTGCCGGATGGCCATCCGCTCTACCGAATGCACAACGTGATCATCACGCCGCACATCGGCGGCGCCAGCCAGGAGGACATCGCGCGCGCCGACATCGTCGCAGCCGGCCTGGTCCTCGATTTCATACGCGGCCACGGAGCGAGAAACGCGGTGAACCCCGATGCGGTGAAGGTCCGCTGATGGCACTGTTCCTGTCTGCGGTAATCAGCGGCATCGCCAGCGGCGTGCTCCTGGCGCTGCTTGGATTTGGCGTCGTGCTGCTCTACAAGGCCACGGGCGTGGCCAATTTCGCGCAGGGCGCGCTCGGTACGCTGGGCGCGTTCATCGCCTTCAAGACGAGCGTGCGCTTCGACCTGCCGCTGCTTGCTGGCATCGCCTTCGCCATCGTCGCGATGCTGGTGCTGGGCGGCCTGTTTTACTGGCTGATCCTGCGCCCACAGGACGATTCGGGCCGCCTGAACCTTGTTATCCGCACGCTGGGCCTGGAGATGCTGATTCTTGCCGTGGTCGAGCACCTGTGGTCGGCCGGCCAGCCGTTTTCCTTTCCCTCGATCTTTGGCAGGGCCATCGCGTTTTCCATGGGTAGCGCCACCGTGACCTGGGCCACTGTCGGCATCATCGGCATCGCCATCCTCATGGCGACGCTCGCCTGGTTGGTGTTCCGCTTCACCGATATCGGGCTGATGTTCATCGGCATGTCGGAAAAGGCAGAGATCGTGCAGATGCTGGGCATCCCCACGCGGCGCCTGACGCTCATGGCCTGGATGGTGACTGCGGCGGTCGCGACTGTCGTCGGCGTCCTGCTGGCGCCGCAGGCGCTGCTGTCGTCCGACATGATGGAGCCCTACCTTTTGCTCGCCTTCACCGCCGTGGTGCTGGGTGGTCTGACCAGCCTGCCGGGCGTCTGGATCGGCGGCATCGTGGTCGGCATCGTGAACAACGTCGTCTCGCTCTACGGAAACGGCGACATGGCCGTGTTCGTGATTTTTGCGCTCCTGCTGTCCGTGCTCAGCTTCCGGCCCCAGGGCCTGTTCGGGCAGCCAGAGATCGAACGCCTTTGACCCACCCACCACAAAAGGAGACTCAGTGACTCATCTTGGAAATTGCCTTCGGCAGGCCCTGGCCGCCACGCTCACCACCACGGTTTTGGCCGGCGCGTCCGCGCCGGCCTACGCTCAGGATATCAACATGGAAGGCGTTGGCAAGGACCGCGTCCTGCTGGGCACCTCGACGCCGCTCACGGGCCCCGTCGGGCCGCCGTGCAAGCCGGTGAGCGACGGATCGCTGGCCTGGTTCCAGCACATCAACGACCAGGGCGGCATCAAGGGCCGCAAGGTCGACAACACCGTGCTGGACGACGCCTACAAAGCGCCCGAGGCGCTGGCCAATGGCAGGCAGTTGGCAGCCAAGCCGGTGTTCGCGTTCTTCGCCGGCTGCGGCACGCTTCAGCCGCCGGTGCTGATGCCTATCGCCAAGCAAAACAATATGCTGTACCTCTTCCCCTCGGCCGGCAATCCGGAACTGATGACGACGCCCTTCGTCTACAGCCTCTGGCCCCTGTACAGCGACCAGTTCGGCGGCCTGGTCTCCACCACGCTGGGCAAGTACGGCGCGGGCACCGTCTTCAGCATCCTGCCGGACGTGCCCGGCATCGAGGAGACCATCACCCGGATCAAGGAAGGCATCACCGCGGGCAAGGGCAAGTACCTGGGCGAGGAACGGATCACGCAGCGTGAAGCGGACTACACGCCACTCGTGCTCAAGATCAAGGCGCTCAAGCCCGATTACCTGATCGTCCACACGACTGCCCCCGCCACCGCGAAGATCGTCAACGCGCTGCAGGCGCAGGACGCGATGCCGCCCAAATACCTGCTGGGCGCGGCAACGATGGCGTCTCCCGCCTTCCTCACCGCCGGCGGCACGCTCATCAACAACAAGGCGCTGGTCGTCATTCCCGTTGTTCCCGCCGACGACGCGCGCGCCAAGACGTGCCTGGACGTGATGAAGAAGTACACGCCCGACACACCCGTCGACTCGTTCAGCCTCTATGGCTGCGCGATCGCCCAGGTGTTCACCGCGATCCTGGCCGACACGCCGGAGCCGCTCACGCGCGCTTCGTTCGAAAAGACCATGATGTCCTGGAAGGGCAAGAAGGCGACCGAACTGATGCAGCCCATCACCTTCAACAACCCGCAACACCTGGGCGCCGGCGAGATGACGCTTGGCAAGATCGTGAACGGCAAGGTGGTGGCCGACGGAACGGTGGTCCTGCCGAAATGAAAGTTTCCACGGAGGCCCGCAGCGGCACGGCGCTCGCCACAGCGGCGACGCTGGCTGTTCTGGCCGCCGCCCCGTTCCTGCCGCTCGGGGACCGTTTCCACCTCATCCTGACGATCGGCCTGATCTATGCGATCGCGGCCGTCGGCATCGACATCTTCTCCGGTTATTGCGGGCAACTCACTTTCGGCAATTTCGCGTTTATGGCGATAGGCGCCTATGCGTCGGCCATCCTGTCGGCCGACTACGGCTGGAACCCCTGGGCAACCCTCATCGGCAGCATGGCGGCAGCGGGACTGATCGGCCTGCTGCTGGGCGCCGCCGCCGTGCGGCTGCCCCACCTGGGCACGGCCATGGGGACATTTTTCTTTGCGACGACCGTGGCCGTGGCGCTGCGCGGCGCCACGCTGTCGCCGCTGACGCGCGGGCCCACCGGCCTGCCTGTGAACAAGGTCAGCCTGTTCGGCGGGCCGATCACGCCCGCCGCCATTTACTGGCTGGCGTGGGTGCTGCTGGCCATCGTGACACTGATCTCCTACCGCTACGCCAACTCGCGCGCGGGCATGGCGCTGCGGCTGATTAAACGCAGCGAAGTGGTGGCGGAATCGATGGGCGTGCACGTGTTGTCGCACAAGCTGTGGGCCTTCGTGTGGTCCACCATCGCGGCCGGTATCGCGGGTTTCGTCTATGCGCAGGCGCTGGAATACATCATCCCGGAAGCCTTCCCCGGCTTTGAGTCCGTCATCCTTCTCACCATGGCCATCATCGGCGGCCTGGGCAGCATCGCCGGGCCGATCATCGGCGCGGTCGGCTTTTCCATCCTGGGCGAGCTCACGCGTTCGGCAGGCGATGTTCGGCAAATCTTATTCGCGCTACTGCTGCTGGCGAACCTCGTCTTCATCCCCGGCGGGCTCTACAGCGTGATTGAATGGGTGGGCGCGCTCGGCCGCAAGAATGACAAACAGGGCGGCAGCGGGCAGCCCGCGCCCGAGGCGCCCGTAGTAACAGGCGCATCACGCACTGCCACAGTCACTAGGCGCGAGCCCCTTGCGCGCGATGCAACGGTGCCACCCGTCCTCACCTTGAGGGACCTGACGGTGCGCTTCGGCGGCGTGACCGCCATCGACACGGTGAGCATTGAAGTGACGCGCGGCACGATCCACGCCATCATCGGCCCCAACGGCGCGGGCAAGACCACCCTGCTCAATTGCATCAGCGGCCTGCAACCGCACGAGGGGGAGATCCGCTTTGGCGACAGGCGCATCGTGGGCCTGACGGCGCGCGCGGTGCGGCGCAGCGGCCTTTCACGCACTTTCCAGAACCCATCGCTCGTGGCCGACCTGACGGTCCTGGAAAATGTGCGAATGGGCACCTGCGGCACCACGCCCAGCTCGCCGCTGCGCGACATCCTGCCTTTGCCCTCCACCATCGCGCGCGACGCCGAGGCGGCGCGCCTAGCGCACGCCGCGCTCGACACCGTCGGCTTCGCAGCGCAGCGCCGCCACCTGCGTGCAGGCGACCTGTCGCTGGCCGACCAGAAGATCGCGGACATCGCGCGGGCCATCGTGGGCGCGCCGCAACTGCTGCTGCTCGACGAGCCGACCGCGGGCCTGTCGGAAAGCGAAATCGAGCTGATCGCCGGTGTCTTGCAGAAGGTCAATCGCGACCACGGGATGACCATCGTCGTGATCGCGCACCACATCGGCTTTGTGCGCGCGGTGGCCGACTGGGCCACGGTGCTCGATTTCGGCAAGTGCATTGCGGAGGGCCTGCCCGACGACGTGACCAGCCGCAAGGACGTCATGGACGTGTTCCTGGGAGCGGAAGATGAGTGACAGCGCAACGCCCACGCTCCAGGTGCGCGAGCTTGCCGTCAGCTACGGCGCGGCGCGCGTGATCGGCAATGTGAACATCGACGTGGCGGCCGGAGAAATCGTGGGCATGGTGGGCCCCAACGGCGCGGGCAAGACCACGACGCTGCGCGCGATCTCCGCCCTGGTTGCGCGCCAGCGCGGACAGGTGATGCTGGAGGGGGTGGTGCTCGGCGAGCGGCCCGAAATCATGGCGCGCGCCGGGATCGCCCACGTGCCCGAGGGACGCGGCCTCATACCCAGCCTGACCGTCCACCAGAACCTGCGGCTGGCCGCGATCGGTGCGGGCAGGAAGCTGTCGCAGGAGGACGTCGCGTATGCCACGGCGGTCTTTCCGCTGATCGAGCGCCTGATGGACCGGCGCGCCGGGTTCCTCAGCGGCGGTGAGCAGCAGATGGTCGCGATTTCGCGTGGCCTGGTCGCGCGGCCGAAGATTTTGATGATCGATGAGCTGAGCCTGGGACTGGCGCCGCGGATCGTGAAGGACATGTCGCGGGTATTGCGGCGGGTCGCGAACGAACGGCAGATCGGCATCTTCCTGGTGGACCAGAATGTGCGCGGTCTTTCGCATGTCTGCGACCGCATCTATGTGCTGCAGGACGGCCTGAGCTCGGTCGCAAACAAGGATGACACGGACCTGATGCGGGCGGTCTATTTCGGCCGAGCCACGGCTGCCTAGTGGCTTTTGGCCGGCCGGCCCGCGGCTATTTCAACTCGCCAGCTTCGCGCTTGAGCCGGGCCCAGCGGTTGTAATCCTTCTCGAGCACATCGCGGAATGTGCGAGCGTCCGAGAAGACCGCCTTGTTGCCTCCTTGCGCCGACATGGCCACGAAGCCTTCGCCCTCCACTGCCTTCTTCAGCGCGGCAGCCAGCTTCTGGATGACGGGCGCAGGCGTTCCGGGCGGTGCCACCAGGCCGTTCGTGCCTTCGTACTCGAAGTCCTCGATGCCTTGCTCCCCCGTCGTGGGGACGTTGGGAAACATCGTCGAGCGCACGCTGCCGCCGGACGCTATCACCCGAAGCGTGCCCGCCTTCACGTGCGCACCGGCCTGCGAGGCGTCTGTGATGAGAACGCCAATGCGGCCCGCAATGACGTCGAGCAGGGCGGGCTGGATGCCCTTGTGCGAAATGTGCGTGACGTTCAGTCCGCGGCGCTTGGCAAAGACGGTCACCACCATGTGGCTGGGGCTGCCATGGCCGGACGACGTGTACGGCGCGCCGGGGTTGGCCCGGAAATATGCCTCCAGCTCCGCCATGTTTTTCACGTCCGCGACCTTGGGGTTCACGACGACGACGGTCGGCTGCACGATGGTGCTGCCGATCGCCGAGAAGCGCTTGTCGATGTCCAGCGGCTTGTCCTGCGCGAGCAGCGCCACCGTCGTCACATTCGGCAGCAGCAGCACGGTATAGCCGTCGGGTTTGCTGGCTGCAAGCGCCTCGAGGCCAATGAGGCCGGTGACGCCCGGCTTGTTGTCGACAATGACGTTCTGTCCGAGGCTCGTCGACATCTCCTTGGCCAGGAAGCGGCCAATGGCATCGGTGGGGCCGCCGGCTGCGAAGCCGATGATCATCTTGATCGGCTGCTCCGGGTAGCCCTGTGCCCACGCGGTGCTGAGTGGTGCCGCAAGCAGAAGGGATGTGGCTAGCAGCCGGCGCAAGAGCTTCATGGATCGATTCTCCGGAGTGTGTCAAAAAAATCTGATGTGCTAGCAGGCCAGGCTGTACACCTTGTTGGCCGTCCCGAAAAACAGGCTGTCCAGTTCGGCCTGCGAACAGCCCGAGGCGATCCGCTTGTACGCATTCCAGACGGTGGCGTAACTCGCGCTTTGCTTGTCCGGCGGAAAGTTGCTCTCGAACATACAGCGGTCCACGCCGAAGAGATCGATCGCCGTCTTATAGAAAGGTGCCCATGCCGCTGCCAGCGCTTCAGAGCCAGCAGGCACCTCGCGGTTGTTAAAGCCCAGCCCGCTGAAAGGCATGCCCAGGCCACCCAGCTTCACCCGCACGTTCGGGCAAGCAGCGAGAGCCAGCATCGATTTCTTCCAGTCGGCAAAGACCTCGTCCTTGCGCGACGCATAAGGCCCCACGCCCAGCGGACTGCCCACGTGGTCCAGCACCATCGTCGCCTGCGGCACCGCGCGCGCCAGGTCGGCGAAGTCGGGGTTTTGCACATGGTAGTGGCAGCTGTCATAGACCAGGCCTCTGGCCGCCACGCGCGCCAGGCCCTTGCGGAACTCGACCCCGCGCATCAGGTCCTTCGCGGGCGCGAGCGACCCGAACTCCCCCACCAGCGGTTCATAGAAAGCGCGGTTGCGGATACCGCGCAGCCGCCCATTGCCGGCGGCGATGTGCGCGTCCAGCACCCTGTCGACCTTGTCGCCCAGGCGCAGGTCCGCATAGGACACGATGCCCGCATTCACCAGCGCGCCGCCATAGTGGCCACTCGCGCCCATGGCCGCGATGCCGTTGGCGAATTCGGTTTCGCCCACGGGCCGCAGGTCCTCGTCACCGTCCTTGCGCCACATGGCCGAACACTCCACGAACATGGTGGCAACGATGTTGTGCCCGGTCGCGATGTCGGCGGCAAAGTCCTCGATCAGGTAGCTGTCATGCGGCCTGCCAACCAGGTGATGATGCGGGTCGATGATGGGCAGCGCCGGCAACAGGATTTCTTCGGGTTCCTGCGCGGCGTAGCGCTGATCCAGAACGGCGAGCGTCTGGCGGACGTCCCACTCCTTACCCTTGGGCGGCGTGTGCATGGAGTGCCCGCTGCCTCAGGCAATGGACAGCGCCATGCTCGAATAGCCCCACTGGAACGACGAAGGCGTGCGCACGGCCTCTTCGATCGTGTACTCGGGGACGCGCCGCAGGAACTCCTGCAGGAGGATCTTGCCCTCCAGCCGGGCCAGGTGCGAACCGATGCAAAAGTGCAGTCCGTTGCCAAAGCCCAGGTGCCGTGTGTTCGGCCGGTTCCACTGGAACTGGTCCGGGTTGGGATACTCACGCTCGTCGCGGTTGCCAGACTGGATCAACGCGACCACGCGCTCACCCACTTCGAGCTTGTGACCGGCGATGGTGACGGGCGTCAGCACCGTGCGCATGAACCACTGGGCGGGGCCGCAGTAGCGCAGCATTTCCTCGAAAGCAGGCCGGGCGTTGTTCTCCAGGTCGCTCATCACCTCGGCCTTCTGGGAGGGATTGCGGTTGAGTTCTAGCAGGCCATGCGCAAAGACCTTGGGAAGCGTCTCCGACCCGCCCAGCAAGATGCTGGAGATCAGGATGGCGATGTCGTTGACGGTGAGCTTGCGCCCTTCCACCTCCAGCTCGCGCAGCTTCTCGATCACGGGCAGGGGGCGATCGCTCTGGCCTGCGATCTGCCTGCGCACCGCCTTGCGGCAGATCTCCAGCAAGGTGTCGCGGTTCTTGATCCAGTCGGGCGGAAAGCCGCCTGTCACAGGGTCCTGCTTGGTCGCGAGATTGGCCGCGGCCAGCACCTCGGCCGCATCTTCGACGGGAACGCCGGCCATGCCGCAAACCGATCCCGCGGCCACGATGCCGGCAAAGTCGAGCGTTACGTTGAAACGCTTCTGGGGGATCAGCTTGTCCAGCAAGGCGTTGGTGCGCTTGCGGATGTCGTCGGCCAGCGCCGTGACGGACTTGGGCTTGAGTTCCGCCATCATGGCCTGGCGCAGCTTGCCGTAGGTTTCGGTCTCGTTGAAACCGAGCAGCGGCGTCGGGTCCTTCTGCCACTTGGGCCCCGCGCCCTTTTCAAACTTGGACAGCCCCTCCTTGTTGCTGAGAGTTCCCTCGGCACTGTGGAAATGGGCGTCGTTTTCGAAAATGCTCAGCACGTCCTCAAAGCGCGAGAACGCCCAGGCGTTGTACTGCGGCATGTGGTGGACCGGAAAGTGGTCGCGCAGCTCCTTGTAATACGGAAGGGGGTCGCGCATGACGGCGATGGAGAACGGGTCGTATTTGGATGTCCTGGCGATTTCGGCTGTGGTCATGGTGTTTTGGGCTGTGAGGCGCAGGTAAATGGAAAAGCCTGTAACAGCAATTACGCTGACTGGCACTTGCGGACGCAATGGCGGCGGGTAAAGTGTTCCGTACATCGGGATGGCGGGCCTGCCGCCGATGTCAAAGTACGGAACTGTCTGGCCCATGCGTTTGACGCGCACCGCCTGCCGCGGCACGATGGCCGTCAGACAGCAGCAGTGCGCTGCCGGCATGGAAACCAAATTATGAAAATCGTCATTGACTGGGTTCGCTGCGAAGGCAATGGCGCCTGCGTCGTCGCCGCCCCCGAGCTCTTCGATATCGACAACGAGGACATGCTCATCGTTCTGGATGAGACGCCCTCCGAAGACAAGCGCGCCGCGCTGGAGCGGGCCGTTGCCAGCTGCCCGCGCCGCGCCATCGTCATAGAAGGCTGAGTCCCGGTGGCCGGGCAGGCGCCGCCGCGAACCATTGCCATCGCGGGGGGCTCGCTGGCGGGCCTGAGCGCCGCCGAAGAACTCCGCGCGCAGGGCTTTGGCGAAAGCATCATCGTGGTCGGCCGCGAGCCGGAAATGCCTTACGACCGGCCTCCCCTGTCCAAGCAGATGCTCAAGGGCGAGATGGCGGCCGATGCGCTGGCGCTGGCTTGCAAGCCCGATATGGACATCACCTGGCGGCTTGGAAAATCTGCAACCGGGCTGGACGTCGGGGCGCGGACGCTGACCCTGGACGATGGCGAAAGCCTGGCGTTCGACGGCCTCGTGATTGCAACGGGCGCGTCGCCACGCAGGCTGCCCTTCGGCGGGCTGGCGGGCATGCACGTGCTGCGCACCCGCCAGGACGCCGAGCAGCTCAAGGCGGACCTGGACCGTCAGCCAGCCCGTGTGGTGGTGATTGGCGGCGGCTTCATCGGCGCGGAGATCGCGGCGACCTGCCGCGCATTGAACATCGCGGTCACCATCGTCGAGCCGCTGCCTGGCCTGCTGATCCGTGCGCTGGGGCCAATGGTGTCCGAACTGGTGGGCAATATCCACCGCGACCAGGGTGTCGAACTGAGGACAGGCACGCAGGCATTCGATGCGCTGGCCGACGGGGCCGGCCGGGTGCGCGCCATCCGCCTGTCGGATGGGACCGAGATTGAAACGGACGTGGTCGTGGTCGCGGTGGGCGTTGTCCCGGAGACGCATTGGCTTGAAGGCTCCGGCCTGGACATCAGCGACGGCGTGCTGTGCGACGCCACCTGCCTGGCGGCGCCGGGCATTGCGGCCGCCGGCGACATCGCCCGCTGGCCGAACACAAGGTTCGATGAGTGCAGGCGCGTGGAGCATTGGGACAACGCGATCCAGCAGGGACGCTACGCGGCACGCCGGCTTCTCGCAGATGAATCTGCGACGACAGAGCCTTACACGCCGGTTCCATGGGTCTGGTCCGACCAGTTCGGCCTGAAGCTACAGGTCTATGGTTCGACGGTGCTGCACGACGAATTGCGCTTCGTCGATGGCCCGACAGATGACCACAAGTTCGTGGCGCTCTACAGGCGCGGCGGCCGTCTCGCCGGCGTGGCAGGAATCGGCAAGGTGCGCAGCCTGCTTGGCTATCGCCGCATGCTCGAAGCAGGGACCTCTTGGGACGATGCCACCAGCGCAACCAGCGCGAGCGCACAAGGCACAGCGCAATGAGCGCAACAGATAAACCGGCAAGCGAGGCCTGGAACTTCTGGCAGACGCTGGAGGTCCTGAACCAACGCTACAGCCAGCAGCCGCCCGAAGAAATCCTGTTCCCCAGCCTCGCGATCATCGACGCGCACCACCACCTCTACGACCGCGCCGACCTTCCGGGCCAGCGCTACCTCTTCGACGATTTCCTTGCCGACCTCGATTGCGGCCACAACATCATCGCGACCGTCTTTGCCGAGTGCTCCACGATGTGGCGCGCCGGCGGCGATGAGGCAATGCGGCCGATCGGCGAGATCGAATTCGCCAACGGCGTTGCCGCGATGAGCGAGAGCGGCCGCTACGGACCGGTGCGCGTGATCGCCGGCATCGTCGGTTTCGCGGATTTGCGCCTGGGCGATGGCGTCGACCGTGTGCTGGACGCCTATGAGGCGCGCGCGGGCGGCAGGGTCCGGGGCATCCGCAACCGCGCCCAGTACGAGCCGCGTATCGGCGACACCGGCACACTGGTGCCGTCCAGAGACCTCATGAAGAACCCTGCATTCCGCCAGGGCTTGAAGCGCCTGGCGGCGCGCGGGATGAGCTATGACTCGTGGCACTTCCATCCGCAGATCCTGGACTTTCGCGACCTCGCGCGCGCCGTGCCAGAAGCAACCATGGTGGCCTGCCACTTCAGCGCGCCACTGGGCGTGGGGCCCTTTACCGGCTGCCGGGATGACGTGTTCGCCGACTGGAAGCGGGACATGGCGCAGCTCGCGCAGTGCCCCAATGTGCATGTGAAGCTCGGCGGCCTGGGCATGCCGCTGTCGGGCCTGGGATTCAACGACCGTGCGGTGCCGGCAACTTCGCAGGAACTGGCCGCAGCCTGGGCACCGTACGTCGAAACGACGATCGAATTGTTCGGCGTGGACCGCTGCATGTTCGAAAGCAATTTCCCGCCGGACAAGCAATCGTGCAGCTACCAGGTGCTCTGGAACACCTTCAAGCGGATCACCAGCGGGTGCGGCGCTGCCGAGCGCGAGCGTCTTTTCTCTGGTACGGCAAATTCCGTCTACCGGCTGGCCATTTCAAAATCAACCGGAGACATTGCATGAAACGAACCATCAATCGCATGGGCACACTGCTGCTGGCCACAGCCGCAGCGGCGGCCCTGCTGCCGACAGCGGCTGTGGCGCAGGACTATCCCTCGCGCGCCATCAAGATCATCGTGCCGGCGCCGCCTGGTGGATCGACCGACGTGATGACGCGCGTGCTGGCAAAGGTGATGGGCGAGCAGAACAACGTCCCCGTCGTCGTGGAAAACCGCGCGGGCGCGGCCGGCTCCATTGGCGTGCAGTCCGTGATCGCCGCGCCGCCCGACGGCTATACGCTGGTGATGTCCGCCGCCGATGCGACCACCATCTTTCCGATGATGAAAAAGGTGCCGCCCTACCGCGTGGACCAGAACCTCACTGCGCTCGCGCAGATTGCCTACACCGACTTCCTCTTCGCGGTGCCCGCGAATTCGCCCTACACAACGCTGCGGGATCTGCTGGAAGCGTCGAAGACGAAAAAGATGGCTTACAGTTCCAACGGCCATGGGAGCGGCAACCACCTGTGGATGGAGCTGTTCCTGGCCAAGACCGGCTACAACAAGGTCCTGCATGTCCCGTACAAGGGAGCGGCGCCCGCGGTGCAGGGCCTGCTGGCAGGTGAAACCGACCTGATGATCACCTCGCCGGCCAGCGGCAGGGCCATGTTCGAGGCCGGGCGGATGAAACCGCTCGTGACCTCCAGCCCGACCCGGCTGGCCTCCTATCCCAACGTCCCCACATTTGCGCAGGCCGGCTTTCCTGCCCTGGTCATGGGCGCCTGGTTCGGCGTGTTCGGTCCGGCCGGCATGAGCCCGGCCCTAGCCGACAAGCTGCACACGATGCTCGTCAATGCCACGACGTCTGCGGAGTACCAGAAGCAGGCCGGCGTGTTTTCCTTCAATACCCAGCCCGTGTCGCGCGCCGCATTCGCCAAGTTGGTGCTCGACGATGCAGTCCTGCTCAAGGCGGCAATCGATGCGGCGCAGATTCCGCTGGAAGACTGACGATCGGCCTACGCGAGATCAGTTGGAGGCCGCGCGCAGTTTCTTCACCACCTCTTCCGACGGCCGGCTGCGCGCCCCCGGAATCACTTCCGACAGTTCCAGCACAGGCTGCCCGAATTCCTGGCTCTGAACGACCTTTCCGATGAACGTGGGCGCCTCGGCCTGGTGATCGAACTTGCCAAGGCGCAGCGCCCCCCTGGGTGACTTGAACGTCTGCGATTCGATCGCGGCCATGACCTTGTCCGCTTCAATCGACTTTGCCGCATTGGCCGCCTGCGCCCACACCGAAATGCAGTCATACGCGAGCGTGGACCAGTCGGACGGGTACTCGCCATTCTTGGCCTTGAAGGTGTCCACGAAGGTCTTGCCATCCGCACTCTTGGCCAGCACATTCACCGCCGCAACCTGAAAGCCGTCGGTGCCCACCGGTGCGCCCGCGCCCATCGCCTTCAGTGTGTTGCCATCGTAGAGGCCGCTGATCCTGTTGTTGATCTGCTGGAAGAAGCCGACCGCCTGCGCCTGCTTGGAGAACGTAAGCAGGTCGATGCCGAACAGCATGGTGAACACATAATCGGGCTTTGCGGCCAGTACCTTGTTGATCGTCGGCGTGAAATCAGTGGCGCCAAACTTCGGATATTCCTCGACGACAATTTCAGCCTGCGGGTTGTACTCCTTGATGAATTCCTTGAAGCGATTGGCACCGCTGCGGCCGCCCAGGAAGTCAGCTGCCACGACGCCATAGCGCTTGTAGGGCTGCTTGGCCAGGTGTGCAGCCACCGAGCGATAGACCATGTAGCTGTTTGGGCCGATGCCGAAAACGTAAGGGTTGTATTCCTTGATCGTGAGGTCGTCGCTCGATGAAGTACTTGCGCACATGGGAATCTTTTCCTTGGCTGCGACGACCTTGCTCACGGCGATGGAGCCCGCCGATGACGCGGTCATGAGGAACTTCACGCCGTCCTTGGCCATGGCGCTGGCCTGTAGTACCGCCTTCTGCGGGTTGGTGCCATTGTCCTGGTGCGTGAGCACGATCGGACGCCCGAGGACCCCGCCATTGCGATTGACGAACTCGACGGCGAATTGCGCACCCGCGAGCGCGTCGCGCGAGACGTCGGCAGCAGCGCCGCTCAGTTCGAGCGTCGCGCCAATCGAAATTGGCTCGCCGCGCGCAGCCTGCGCGCCCACCCACCCGGTGGAAAATGCCGCAAGCGCGCCGATGAACAAAGGGATATAGCGTTGCATAAAGTCTCCTTCTTTAAAGATTGAAATAATCAGTTGACCACCACCATTTTTCCCAAAACCCGCCGCGTTGCAAGCAGCGCATAGGCCGCCTTCAAGTCGCTCATCGGCAAGACCCGGTCGATCACCGGCCTGAGCTTTCCCTGCGCGTACCACTGCGCGAGTTCCTCTACCACCGCCGCGCTGCCCTGTGGGTCTTTGCGCACATGCCCGCCCCACACCACACCGACGATGGACGCGCCCTTGAGCAAGGGCAGGTTCAGCGGAATCTTCGGGATCGCCCCCGCCGCGAACCCCACGACGAGATAGCGGCCGCGCCAGGCGATGGAGCGGAATGCCGGCTCCGCCAGGGCGCCGCCCATGGGGTCGTAGATGACATCGAGGTCCGTGCCTGCCAGCGCTTCGCGCAGCGCTGCGCGAAACGCCTCAGGATCTGTCGCGTCACCATAGTTGATGGTGGCATCCGCGCCAAGCGATTTGCACATCTCGCACTTTTCGTCGCTGGACGCGGCAGCGATGACCTTGGCCCCTGCCACCTTGGCGATCTCGACCGCCGCGCTGCCCACGCCCCCGGCCGCGCCCAGGACGAGCACTGTTTCCCCGGGCTTCAATTCCCCCCGGTCCATCAGCGCGTGATGACTGGTGCCATAGGTGACGAAAAACGCCGCGGCATGGACATGCGTGAATGCATCGGGCATGGCAACGCACAGGGACGCCGAGGTCACCGCGTGCGTGCCAAAGCCGCCCGAGCCGGAGCGTGCGGCCACGCTCTGCCCCACCTTGAACTGCGTCACGCCCTCGCCCACCGCGGTGATGACGCCAGCGTACTCGATACCCGGTGTGAAGGGCAGCGGCGGCTTGAACTGGTACTTGTTCTCGACCATCAGAATGTCGGGGAAGTTCAGGCTGGCCGCCTTCACTTCGAGCAGCACCTCGCCCACGCCCGGCTTGGGTGTCGGGAGTTCGCGCCATTGCAGCGCGTCCACACCAATGGGGTTGTCGCATACCCAGGCATGCATGCTCTATCTCCTTTCTTTCAGGCGCCCGGCTGCTTGCCGAACGCGCCCAAGTCGCGCAGCCGCGCCACGTCGGCCTGCGAAAATCCAAGGTCGGCGAGCCACGCCTGCGTGTCCGCGCCCAGCATGGGCGAAGGGCCCGGCACACGCGCCGGACTGCGCTCCAGTGTGAAGGGCACGTTGGCTGTCGTGTAGCGACCCAATGTCGGATGATCCAGTTCCACCACCATGTCGTTCTCGCGCACCTGTGGATCGTCCAGCACTTCATGCGGCAGCTTGTGCCGCATGCAGGGCACTTTGGCATCGCCGAGCAAGGTCTGCCATTCCTGAGTGGTCCGCTGCGCGAAGAGATGCTCGGCCCGGTTGACGAGGGCCTGCCATCCCGCGCTTGCATGGCGTGGACACTGGTCCAAGGGAGGCAGGCCGAGCGCCAAATGCAAGCGCTGGCGCAGGCCCGGGCTGAGCGCTCCGACCGCGATCGTACCGTCGGCAGTCGTGAAGTGGCGAAAGTACATGTCGAAGATGCCGCCTCCGCGCTTCCAGTAGGCTTCCCAAGCGCGCCTCTGTTCGCGCGGACTGGCGCCCCGCTCCCGTAGCCCGGCGAGTTGCTCGCCGAATTCCTTCTCGCGCGCGGGATCGACCTCTTCGAATCGCGATGCGAACGACAGCTCCAATGAAAGAGCCGTTGCAAGCAACGAGGTCAATACCCGCTGACCTTCCCCGGTCTGGTCCCGGTGGCGCAGCGCGCACAGCAGCGCGACTGTGGAACTGAGCCCTGTGGCGGCGTCCGTATAGGCGGGGATGACGGGTTCTGGCGCCGACCCATCGTCGCGCGCCGTGAGAAACGTCAACCCAGACAAGGCGGAGGCAAGGATGTCGTATCCCCCCAGGTGTGCGTCCGGCCCCCTGGCGCCAAAGGCGGAAGTCTCCAGATAGATCAGGCGCGGGTTCAGCGCCGAAAGTCGCTCGTAATCGATGCCGTAGCGCGCCAGGTCCGGCTGCTTCATGCCGGTCAGCACGAAGTCCGCCCAGAGCGCGAGCGCATCGATCACCGGCCGCGCATGCGGCGAGCCGATGTCCAGTTCGACGCTGCGCTTGCCCGGGTTGATCGTGGCGAATGGACGGGACTCCAGCGGGGCATGCAGATTGTCCATGTGGCGCTGCGACTCGCCGCCGGGTGGCTCGACTTTGACCACCTGCGCGCCAAGCGCCGCGAGCACGCGCCCGCACGCCGGAACCGCCAAGTTCTGCGCAAACTCCACGACCTTGATACCCGCGAGCACGCCGCCCATTTTCACCCTCAGGATTGACCAACACGCCACCACACGACACGATTACGCGATACACGGGCCGGCGACGCAACACCTGCAGCGCGCATGTTCCGTAGATCGGGCCACGCGGCGCGTCCCCCGAGTCGAAGTACGGAACTCGTGTGCCAATGCGTTTGACGCGGCAGCCGGTCGTGCCGACCATCAGCGCCACCCAAACGCGACGCAAAACCATGTCCAATTTCTTTTCCTTTCCGGCAAATCTGAAAACCTCGGCGCCCTTGTTCGGCGCGTGGTGCACGGCGCCCGAACCGCAGATCGCCGATGCGCTCGCACGCGAAGCGCAGTACGCCATAGTGTGCGTCGACCTGCAGCATGGCGGTTTCGACTTTCCAGCGGCGGCGGCGGCCATCCAACTCATAACACTGGCAGGCAAGACCGCCGGGGTGCGCATTCCCGTCGGCGAGTTCACGATGGCCTCGCGCGCACTGGATGCTGGCGCGGGACTGATCATCGCGCCGATGATCAACACGGCGGCAGACGCAAAAGCCCTGGCGCAGTTCGTGAAGTATGCACCCCAGGGTTCAAGGAGCTGGGGTCCAGCGACTGCCGTAAAACTCTCTGGGCTCTCCCCGGCGGACTATCTTGCCGGCGCCAACAAGGGCACCTGCACCTTCGCGATGATCGAAACGCGTGACGCGATCGGCAACATCGACGAGATCCTGGCGGTCAAGGGTATCGACGGCATCTTTCTCGGCCCGGCGGACCTGTCCATCACGCTGTCCGGCGGCAGGCTAGAGCCCCAGTCCGCCGAAGTCAACGCCGCGGTGCGGCATTCGCTGGAGCGCACGCGGGCGGCAGGGAAAATTGCGGCGATCTTTGCGCCAACCGGCGAACGGGCGCGCGAGTTCGTCCAGATGGGATACGACTTGGTGTCGATTGGCAGCGATCTCGCGATGCTGAAAATTGGCGCGCAGCAGATGCACGCGGCCGCAACGGCGAAGTAACCCCAAAAGGTACCGCAAAGTGACTTCAGGAAAAGTACTGATCCCCGGATTCATGATGAATCCCCAGTCGCAGCTCGCGTTTCTCGCGGCGGGCTTTGAGCTGGACTTCGCCTTGAGCGAGGAAGAACGCGGCCACGGGCGCTGGGCCTTCGAGCGCGCGGCGGCGCGCAGCATGATCACGCAAAAGGTGCTTGCCGAGAGACTGTCAGAGGCCCGTGTACTCTGCGGCAACGACGTCACTGGGCACCTGCCTGTCACCGCGGAGATGATTCGCGCGGCGGACAAGCTGGAAACCATCTACATCGGCGCCGCGGGCTTCGACAAGATCGACACGGCTGTCGCGACGGAACGCGGGGTCGTTGTGTTCAACGCCCCCGGAGGCAATGCCATTGGTGTGTCCGAGCACGCACTCACCCTGATGCTCACGCTGGCGCGTCGCGTGGATGCGACCTCACGCTACAGCCGCGACACCGGCCACTGGGCGCGTCAGTTCGCAATGACCTCCACCCCGCCGATCGGCGAGCTGCACGGCAACACGCTCGGACTGGTAGGCTTCGGCTTCATCGGCCGGCAGCTGGCGGACAAGGCGCGCCTTGGCTTTAATATGCGGGTGGTGGCCTACGATCCTTTCTTCGACAAGCTCGAAGCAAAGCGCCTGGGCGTCGAATTGCTGCACGACCTGAACGACGTGCTTGCGCAGTCGGACTTTGTCTCGCTGCACACGCCCTTGAACAAAGCCACCGAGGGCCTGATGGGCGCCAAGCAGTTCAGGACAATGAAGAATTCGGCCTACCTGATCAACACCGCGCGCGGTCCCATTGTCGATACCAATGCCCTGATCGACGCGCTCGACAAGGGCGAGATCGCCGGAGCGGGCCTAGACTGCACCGAGCCGGAGCCGCTGCTTGAAGGGCACAAACTGTTTCGCATGAACAATGTGGTGATCACGCCGCACGTCGGCGGCGCATCTGCGGAAGATATCAAGCGCTCGGAGCTGGTTGCCGTTCAGTTGGCCATCGATTTCCTGCAGGGTCGCGGCGCCAGGCATGCGGCAAATCCGAAGGCCGTTCCCAGGCACGCGGAACGCTTCAAGACACCTTGACGTCGTGGCTGCGGCATCAGGCCGCGCGCGCCACCAGCCGCCGCAGCGCATCGGCAGTGTACGTGACGCCTTCGTCGCTCCCCGGCAAAATGCCCCGCATCATCAGAAAGCCATGCATCTGCCCGGCAAAGCGCGACAGCTGAACATCCACTCCCGCTTCCTGCAGCCGCTGCGCATACTCCTCCCCTTCATCACGCAGCACGTCATGCTCCGCCGTGATGACGATCGCCGGCGGCAGGTCACGCAGATCCCGCGCGCGGCATGGCGATGCGAAAGCCGACAGGCGCAGGCTTTCATCTGCAAGATAGTGCGACCAATACCACCGCATCGTCTCTGAGTTGAGCATCAGCTGGTTTTCGGCGTCCGTGTATGACGCGCGATCGAACCGGCAATCGGCCACCGGGTAGACGAGCAACTGGCCTGCGATCGCGGGCGCTTGCGCATCGCGCGCGCGCAAGGTGACGGCGGCCGCGAGGTTGCCACCCGCACTGTCACCGCCCACCAACAAGGGCAGCGTCTTGCCAAGCAGTTCCTCCTGCCGAGCCGCCAGCCAGTTGAGCGCTTCCCACGCATCGTCAAGCGGCCCGGGAAATGGATGCTCTGGCGCCTTGCGGTATTCGACAAGCGCGACGGCTATGCCGGCGCCGGCGGCGATATCGCGGCAAAGCGGATCAAACTCCTCGATGCCGCCGACCACCCAGCCACCACCGTGAAAATAAACCAGAAGCGCCTGCGACGGGCCATGCGGAACGAACAGGCGGCAGCGGATGGCTGCGTCCTGCACTGGAATCGAAAGATCCTTCGCATCAGCCACGCCAGCGTTGCTCGCGAGCAGTTGGCGCAGGTTGCCGAAAGCCGCGCGCGCCTCCGTGGGCGTCATCAGGTGGCGCGGCTTCGTCGCCGCCGCGGCCACCTTGTCCAGGAATTCGCGTGTCGCCCTGTCCAATGCCATTTCACCCGTCTCCTTACTTTGCAGCCCGCACGAGCGTTCCGTTCGCCTGTTCGATGAATGCAAGGATGGCGGTGAAGTCCTTGTCGCCCCAGCCGGCTTCATAGGCTTCGTGCCAGGTCTTGCGGGCCTGGTCGATGACGGGCATGGTCAGGCCCAGTGCTCCCGCCTCCTGCAAGCCAAGGGCCGTGTCCTTGTCGAGGATGGACAGGGCCGCGCCATAGTCGAAGGTACCGCGTACCGCGCGCTCAACGATCTCGCAGGCTGCGAAACTCTGACCTGTGCCATCGCGCAGGATGCGCAGCATCTGGCCCGCGTCGAGACCAGCCTTCGCGCCAAACGCCAGTCCTTCGCTTGCCACGACGACGTTCGCGGCCATGATGAGGTTGTTCACGACCTTCATGGCCTGGCCCATGCCGGGCTTGTCGCCAAGCGTGTGGATGTTACGGCCCATTAGCGCCAGGAACGGCTGCAATTCGTCCAGCGCCGCAGGCGTTCCCGACACCAGCAGCGTGAGGTTTCCCGAGCGCGCCACCGGTGGTCCTCCTGTCACGGGAGCGTCTACGGTCACGATGTTCTTTGCCGAGAGGCCCGCCGCGATGCCCTCGATGGTCTCCTTGCCGATGGTGGACATTTCCACGTAGATCCTGATTGCACTGCCTTGGATCACGCCGAGCGGGCCGAGCGCGACGTCCAGCGAGACCTGCTGGCCCGGCAGGCAGGCGAACACGATGGGCGCGGCATCCGCCACGGCTTTCGGCGACTCATGCACCACTGCGCCACCGTCACGAAACGGCTTCAGTGCCGCGGCGGACGTGTCGTACACATGCACGCGAATTGCCTTTCCGAGCAGCCGCTCGGCAATCGCCGCGCCCATGCGGCCGAGTCCGAGGAACCCGATGTCGGTAGTCTTCGTCATTCTTGTCCCTTAAGCCATTGCGTCGGCAATCCAGGCCGACGTGCGAACGATCGCCTCTTTAGCCCGCGTCGATGCAAGCGCCATCCGGAAAAAGCCATGGATGAGTCCGTCGTGCCGCCACAGCGTCACAGGCACGCCGGCGTTCAGCAAGCGTTGCGCATACTTCTCGCCCTCGTCTCGCAGCGGGTCGAACTCCGCAGTGAGGACCAGTGTACCGGGCAGGCCCGCGAGGCTGGAGGCCCGTAGCGGCGACGCATGCGGATTCAGCGCCTGGGCCTCGTCGCTCACGTAGTCACCCCAGAACCGGATCATGGCAGCGCGGGTGAGTGAATAGCCGCTTGCGTTTTCGATATAGGACGGGGTCGCGGGCGTGTGGTAGTCCGTGACAGGATAGATGAGCACCTGCGCCCGCAAGACGGGGCCACCTTCATCTCTCAGCCGCAACGCCGTGACCGCTGCCAGCGTGGCACCCGCGCTGTCGCCGGCGATCACGATGCGCGAAGCATCCACGCCCAGGCTGCGCGCATGTTCCGCAGCCCAGCGGACCGCCTGCAGGCAGTCATCAGGCCCGGCGGGAAACTTGTGTTCGGGCGCCAGCCGGTAGTCCACCGAGAAAACGGCCGCGCCAGTTTCCTTGCAAAGGTCGCGGCACACGTGGTCATGCGTCTCGAGGCTGCCGATCACAAAGCCGCCGCCGTGGAAAAACACCGTGAGCCCGTTTCGCCTGACATCGTGCGGCACATACAATCGCGCCGGGATCGTGTGCGCGCCACCGGGAACGTCTATGTCACGCACCGCGCCCACGGCCGTGCGGCGTTCGACCGGTGTCACGAGCATGCTCGCGCGCAGTTGCGCGACCGGCAAGGTCTCCATGGGCGGCGAGCCCTCCAGGGCCTTGAGAATCTGGGCGATCTGCGGATCGAGCGGCATAGCCTTCAGCCTCCCCTGGCTTGTGTCAGTTCGACAAGTTTCCTCCAGAACTCCAGCTCCTTCGGGCTCGAGGCAGCGAATGCGGCGCGCGAACGCGAATCGGATTCCATGCCTTGCGCCAGGCAGAAATCCTTGAACGCCTGAGTCCCGGCCACGTCCGCGAACCCCTGGGAAAGCTTGATGATCGCGGGCTCGGTCGTGCCCGCCGGAACATACGCGGTGAATTGTGATGTGATGTCGAAACCGGCCAGGCCCGACTCAGCCATGCTCGGCACATCCGGGAAGTGGCCCGAGCGGCCCGAGCTCGTGACTGCGAGATTGCGCAGCTTGCCGGCCTTGATGAGCGGCAGTGCCCCCGTGACGCCCAGAAAACCCATCGTCACCGCTCCGGACGATACGTCCAGCAACCCCTGCCCGGCAGACTTGTAGGGCACGTGGTTCACCTTGATGCCGGCCATCGAATTCATAAGCGCGCCGCACATGTGCGACAAGGTGCCATTGCCGGCTGAGGAGAAGCTGAGCGCGTTCTCGTCCTTCTTCGCCTTCGCGATCAGGTCCTTCAGGCTGGTGTAGGGTGCATCAGACGCCACGACCAGCACGAGGGCGGACGAGCCAAAGCTCGCGACGGGCGCGAAGTCCTTCGCGACGTTGTAGGGAATCTTTTCGTACACCCAGGGCAACACGTAATGATTGGCCGTCGTCATGAGCACGGTGTTTCCGTCGGGCGCGGACTTTGCGACAAAGTCGGTACCGATCACGCCGCCCGCGCCGGTCTTGTTGTCCACCACGACAGGGATCGCCCATGCTCTTTCGAGCGAGCGAGCCATGAAGCGCGCGACCGTGTCTCCACCGGTTCCGGGCGAGCCGGGGACGATGAACCTGATGGGCGTAACCTGCGCCCCGGCGATGGCGTGAGCGCCGCCCGCGAACACCGCGGGCGCCTTGAGGAAGCTGCGTCGGCTGAGCAAGGTTGTCTCCAGTACTTTGTTGTCTTACACCATTGGAGGATAGGATGCGGGCTGCGAATCGAAATGGACTGCGATCGTTCCGTGCTTCGGTTGTGATGCAATCGCGCAAGTTTCGCCAGGCGGAACAGATGAACGGCTCGCCGGGCTGTATTGCATCCCACTACTTAGAATAGAGCGCATGATCCAATTGCATTTTCGCGCCTGCGTCGCCCTGGTGGCGCTGGCCTTTCCGCTTGCGTGCCTGTCCCAGGCGTACCCAGCCAGACAGATTCGCGTGATCATCCCGGTGTCCACGGGCGGCACGACCGACCTGATCGTGCGTGCCATGGCGGTCAAGATGAGCGCGAACCTCGGCCAGTCGGTCGTGATCGACAACCAACCGGGCGCGGGCACCGTGGTCGGCACCGCAGCCGGAGCGCGCGCTGCCCCCGACGGCTACACCTGGGTGGTGGCGACTTCGGGCGCGCTGGCCGCCGCCCCTTTCCTGTACAAGGAACTGCCCTTCAAACCCAAGGACCTCACGCCCGTGTGCCGCATCGGCCTGGGCCCCTACATCCTGGTCACCAATCCCGAACTGGGCGTGAAGTCGCTGGCGGAGCTGCTGGCCAAGGCAAAGACAACAAGCCTGTCGTTTGCTTCTCCGGGTGTCGGATCGTCGCCGCAGATGGCGCAGGAGATGTTTAAGGCGCGCACGGGCATGCCCTTCGTCAACGTGCCGTACAAGGGAACCGCACCCGCCGTGACAGACACCATGGCGGGCCATACCCAGGTGCTGTTTGAAGCGCCGGCACCCCTCATACCCCACATCAAATCCGGCAAGCTGGTGCCGCTCGCCATGACGGGCCAGCGACGTCTCGCTTCGGTGCCGGACATTCCCACCTTCGAGGAGCTGGGGTATCCCGGCTTTCACCTAGCGGGGTGGATCGGTCTGGCCGTTCCATCCGCCACCCCCGCGGCCATCGTCGCGCGTGCGACCGCGGCATGCCAGGCGGCCGTTACCGCGCCGGACATCCAGGCCCTCGCAACGGCGCAAGGGTTCGACGCAGACTACAGCGGCCCAAGCGAGTTCGCGGAGTTCATCACGAGCGAAACGAAAAAATGGGGTGAGCTGCTTCGCGCAGCCGGCGTGCAGCCCCAGTGATGCGCCGGGCCGGGCGCAACCTCTGAGCGGTATTCAGCGGATCTGCTCGCCCAGAATAATCTGGTAGATCACCTCGACCGCGTCCTTGCCCGGAGAGCAGGTCATGTCCAAGTTGCCCGAAAACTCTGACGCGAGCGACACCACCGAAGTCATCACGGCGCCCGCCGCGCCCATGCGCCGATAGGCCGCCTCTTCCGATTTTTGCCCGACGGCCCCGCAAGCATCCGCGACAAGATACACCCTGTAGCCGTTGGCAATGCCGGAAATCGCGAGCCAGTGTACGGCGACTTCTGTCGCGACACCGCTTAGAACGAGCGTGCGCCGGCCTGTGTCCGCGAGGAACCCGGCCACCTCGGTGTTCTGGAAAGAGTCCGGTGTCATCCGCTGGATATGCCGGATCTTGCTGCGCGTACCGGTGATCTCCGGAACGATCACGGACTTCTGGCCGGCACGCTTGGGAATACTCAGCGCGAGTGTCGGGATGTCGAAAATTTCCGCCAGCTGCGCCAGGCCCTGCGCGGCGCGCAGCAATTGCGCGGCAGGCACCGTCATCGGCAGGTCCACGATTCCCTCCTGCAGATCGGCAAAGATGACGACGGCATCGTTGGCGGACAGTTTGGGATCGATCATTGCATTTCTTCTGCTTAACTTGAATCGCTAAACGACCTTGCGCGTGCGAAGCGCCTGAACCTGCGCGGCGTCAAGTCCGAGCCACTCGCCCAGCACCTCCTGCGTGTGCTGGCCCAGCCGGGGCGGATGCACAAGCGGCACGTCGGGCACGCCACTCATCACCAAGGGGTTGCCCGGCATCCTCACCTCGCCCCATACCGGGTCATGCAGTGCGACCAGCAGTTCGCGCGCGGCCACGTGGGGACATTCGAGGATGTCATCCACATCGTTGACGAGCGCCGCCGGAACGCCTTCGGATGATAGCGCTTGCACAGCCTGCGCACGCGTGCGAGACGCCAGCCAGAGCGTGATGTATCCGTCCAACTCGGTCCGGTTCGCGTATCGCGTCACGCCGTCGCGAAAGCGCTCTTCCAAGACGAGTTGCGGCTGGCCGATCACGCTGCAAAAGCGCTTCCAGATGTCGTCGCCGAGAACTGCGATGACGATGAAGCCGTCCGTGGCCTTGTACGACCCAAAGGGCGCGGTGACGGCGGCCACACCGGGCCCGGGCTTCGTCCCAAAGGCTGAGAAGAAGGACACAGCCAGCTCATTGAAGACCAGGCTCGAGTCGTACATCGCCACATCGACCAGTTGTCCCTCGCCGGTGATCCCACGCTGGAGCAGCGCCAGCACCGCGCCATACGCGGCAACGATGCCCGACTGGATGTCGGACAGCGAGAAGCCCACATACACCGGCTTGTCCCCCGTACGTTCAGCACGCATCATGAGGCCGCTCAATGCCTGCGCGACGATGTCGAATGCCGGCATGTCCCTGTACGGGCTGGCCCTGATGTCGGGCTGGCCGAAGCCGGACACCGCGACGTAGATGATGCGCGGATTGATTTCCTTTAAGTCGGTCCAGCCCAGGCCAAGGTTCTTCATGACGCCGGGGCGCAGGTTCTCGACGACGATGTCCGCCTTTTGCGCGAGTTGCTTGAACACCTGGCGCCCCTCCGGGCTCTTGAGGTCCAGCGTCACGCTGCGCTTGTTGCGGTTGGTACGCAGGAAAGAGAACCCTTGCTGACGGCCGTTCTCGTCGGGCCGCTGCGGCGCGGTGTTGCGCGACTGGTCGCCCTTGCCGGGCTGTTCGATCTTGATGACTTCGGCGCCGGCGTCGCCTAGCCACATCGTCGCCAAGGGCGCGGAGAGGAAATTCTCAAGAGCGAGCACGCGCACGCCGGCGAGCGGCAGAGGTCGGGTCTTACCAGAAGACGAATAGTCGCTCATCACCTCACTCCTTCAGTAAACCGTCTCGGACGCCCACGCTTCGTGCGGCTGCGCATGCACCTTCCACAATTCCGCGGCGACTTCCGCCGCCTCCCTTGACTCCGGTGGCACCACCTTGCCCACAATCACGCTCGCCACATGAATCCCCTGCTCTTTCAGCGGGTCGCTGAGCGCCTGCACGGCGACCCGCAGGGCCGACTTGTCGACGCTCAGCATGAGGAAGAGCCCCGACCGCTGGAAAGCGAAGGCACCGCCAGTCACCAGCAACGCTCCCGATCGTCGCGCCTTCATCGCACGCACGGCCGCCCTGATCATCGTCAGTGCGCTGATGGCGTCGACGTTTAAATCGGACACGATCAAGTCCACGCCCTCGTCGTCGAGCGCGCGCATTTGCAGTCCCGACTTCACGTAGCGTAGCGTAGCGTAGCGCAGCGCAGCGACGCGACGCGGCGTTGTAATGCAGCACCTCCAGGTCCGCGCCGACGCTGTCGACCAGAGCCGAAACCGCCTTCGGGACGCTCGCGTCGACCTGGCCGATGTCGACTTTCGTGCCAGGGGCCCGCTGCGATGCCCAGGAAAACTTTGGTCATATTGAATTCTTCAGTCGGTTGATTTGACGGCGGGGTGCAAAAGCGCCTGTAGGCGCGCGTTGTCCTGGCCGAGCGCCGGCGCTGCGGCAAGCGGCGGCGGGCGTTTACCGTCGAACGAAAGCGGGAGGCCGACAAGATCGAGTTCGTCGCCGGCTGGATGGCCGATGATTCCGAGTGCGCGAGTCTGTTCGTGCGCAAATAGCTCCGCGGTGGTCTGCACTGGCGCCGAGGCAATTCCGTACCTATGCAACTGCTCCTTCCACCATGCGCGCGTGTTCGTTGCCAGCCTGTCTCCTATGAGTCCATCGATCTCATCGCGATGTTCGAGTCGGGCGGGGTTGGTGGCGAACCTTGGGTCCGTGGCCCATTCCGGGTAGCCAAGCGATTGGCACAGCTTGCCGAACAGCCGGTCGTTGCCGCAGCTGACCGCGAGATAACCGTCACTGGCCGTGTAGGCGCGGTGCGGCACGAGAAAGGCAACGCCCGAGCCGTGGCGGCTGCCGGGGTAGCCATCGGCCGCGTAGCTGCCCAGGCCGAGCGACATCCATGCAATCGCCGTCTCCAGCAGTGACGAGTTCACCGTCGCGCCGACCTTCGTACCCTTGCGGCGATAGAGCGCGGCGAGCATTCCGATCACCGACCACATCCCCGTGCCGAAATCGACGATGGACACGCCCGCGCGCGCGGGCGCCTGGCCGTTCTCGCCGGTGAGCGTCATAATGCCCGAGAAGGCCTGCATCAGCGGGTCATACCCCGGGTCCCGATTCATTGCCCCCAGATGGCCGAAGGCACCCACTTCGCAGCACACCAACTCAGGCTTGCGCGCACGCAGGCTCGCGGCGTCTAGGCCGTACTGTCCCACAGACCCGGGCCGCAGGTTGTGCGTGAAAACGTCGGCGTGGCCCTCGATCAGATCCTTGAGGGTTGCAAGCTGCTGCGCATCCTTGATATCCAGGCAGATTGAGCGCTTGCCGCGATTGAGCACGTGAAACGCAACGCCTTCGTCTTTCCACATGCTGGGGCCCCACGAACGCGTCGAATCGCCAGCGGGTCGCTCGACCTTCCAGACTTCGGCGCCCAGCGCCGCCAGCACCTGTCCGCCGAAAGGCAGCGATGCGTTGTCGCTCAGCTCAACAACCACAACGCCCGCCAGGGGCAGTTCAGTCTGCATGTTGTCTCTCCTGCAAGAAGGCTAGGGCAGCAGCAGCCAGGAACCTATACGCAAATTTCGAAGCCGCCTTTCGTTGATATCGAAGGCAACGCGCTATGTTAGCGCCGCGCTTTGCATTAGTCTCGAGACAGGAGAAAACAAATGACGCCAGATGAATCCAGCACCGGCCCGCTGCAAGGTATTCGGGTCCTCGATCTCGGCCAGATTGTCGCGGGGCCTTTCTCGGCCAGCCTGCTGGCCGACTATGGCGCGGACGTGGTCAAGGTCGAGCGGCCTGGCGCCGGCGATCCGCTGCGTGCACTGGGCAAGAAGAAAGATGATGTTCCGCTGTGGTGGCACGCGTGCAACCGCAACAAGCGCACCATCGCCCTGGACCTGACCAACCAGTGCGACGCCGCAACCTTGCGCGCCCTGGCAGCGCGCGCCGATGTGATGGTCGAGAACTATGTGCCCGGCACGCTTGAGCGGCTTGGATTCAGCTACGAGAGCCTGGCCCAGGCCAACCCGGGGCTCGTTCTCCTGCGCGTGAGCGGCTATGGACAGGAAGGTCCCTACTCGCGATGGCCCGGTTTCGCGCGCACCAGCGCGGCCTTCAGCGGCCTGACGCACCTGACCGGCTTCGCGGATCGGCCACCAATCAATGTCACGGCATTTCCGGTCGCCGACTACGTCACCGGGCTGTTAGGCGCCTATGCGGTGATGGCCGCGTTGCGGGAGCGAGATGCACGCAGCGGCAAGGGCCAGGTGATCGACCTGGCGCTGTACGACGGGCTTTTCCGGATGATGGAAAGCGATTGCATCGTCTACGACCAGCTGGGCGTGCTGGGCGAGCGCACAGGTGGCACCAACGAGGTGGCCGCGCCAGTGGGCATCTGGCCTTCGCAGGATGGCATACAGATCCAGCTGGCGGTTGGGACCGACCAGATGGCCAGGAACTTTTTTGCGGTCATGGGCCAGAGCGAGCTTGCGGCCGATCCGCGTTTCATGACCAACACGCTGCGGGTGGAAAACCGCGCAGTCCTCGAACGTATCACGGCCGACTGGATTGCGTCTCGTCCTGCCGCGCAGGCGCTGCAGGTCCTCAACGAAAAAGGAATTGCCGCCGCACCGGTGATGTCGATGGACAGGATTTTCAAGGACCCCCAATACGCAGCGCGCGGCAATCTCGTGCAAGTCGATGACGATCGCCTGGGCAAGGTCACCTTGCCCGGGGTCGCCGGCAGGTTTTCTCGCACACCGGGGAAAGTGCGCCATGCCGCGCACGATCTCGACGCCGACCGTGACAGCGTGCTGGCGGATTGGTTACCTGCAACAGCACAGACTGCATCGCGATCAGCCCGACCGGGGGCTTGAGATGCATGGAGACAGCCGCCACCCACAGAACTGACAGGCATTGAACGCAGCCTCCGCCCCTTCGTCGATTCCGCTTCGACTGGTCGCGGCCATTGCCTTGGCGCACGTGGCGTTTATCGGCAACCGCTTCATCCTCACGCTGCACGCGGTGTCGCTTGGCGCGACGCCCTCAGGCGTGGGGTTTCTGCTGGGCATGGTCATGCTCGGCCCGCTGCTGCTGTCCGTCCACTACGGGCGCTGGTCGGACCGCTGGGGCTATGGCCCCCTTTGCGCCATCGCACTGGCGCTGATCGGCCTGGCCTGCGTTGTCGCCGCCGCCTTCGCCAACCTGCCGGCGCTCTACGTCGCTAGCGTCCTGACGGGCAGCGGCTACATGCTCGCATTCATCGCGATCATGAACGCCGTCGGCAAGCTGACACGCTCAGAGGAGATGTCCCGCGCGTTCTCGGTCCTGTCGTTGGGGTTCTCGCTGTCGCCGCTGGCGTCACCGCTGATCTGCGGATTTTTCATCGACGCGTTCGGCCATCGCTGCGCATACCTTGCCATGGTAGCGTTCGTTTGCGCAAGCGGCGCTACATTCTGGTGGTCCGCGCGCAAATACGCCGTGCCCATGCAACCCGAGCGAGCGCCGGGCGCCACCCGCTTCATCGACCTGTTTCGCAGTGCGCCGCTGCGCACGGTGTTCATCATCAGCGGCCTGCTCACCATGGGTTGGGACACCTTCACCTTCGTCGCGCCGCTGCACGGCCTGGCCACGGGCCTGAGCGCCACGGCCACCGGCACGGTGGTCGGCGCGTTCGGCGCCGGCAGCCTGGTTGTGCGCCTGGCACTTCCCTGGTTGTCCGGGCGGCTCAGCGAATGGCGGATCGCCGCGCTCACCCTTTTCTTCACCGCCGCTGGCTATGTTGCGTTTCCCCTGATGCACGGGTTCTGGCTGCTGGCCACCGCCGCCTTCATGCTTGGCATGTCCCTCGGGTCCTCGCAGCCGATTGCCATGACCCTCATCCACCGCACGGCGCCGCCCGACCGCGTTGGCGAAGCCGTCGGAGTGCGCGCCGCGATCATCAGCCTGAGCCAGACCACGCTGCCAGTTTTGTTTGGCGTCCTGGGTTCTGCCGTTGGCCTGACGTCGGTGTTCTGGTTGACTGCGTCGATGCTTGCGGTCGGCGGTGTCATTGCCACGCGCAGCAGGTAAGGGTGTCGATTTCCGAACCATGCATTCTTGCTTTTCGAATTGCTGCGCACTGACGCAATCTCTACCATCACCCATTCAAGGAGCAACACCCATGGCCATGCAGGGACGCGCCAGTTTCGGGCGCAGTGACAACGCGGTTTGGCACCCACGCCCGGAGCATCTCAAGCGCAGCCGCCTGGCCGCGGCCATGAAGCGCTGGGGCTACACAAGCCTGGAAGAATTTCACCGCGTCACGGTCGAGCAGCCCGACTGGTTCTGGCCCGCCGCCGCCGAGGAGCTTGGTGTGACTTTCCAGGGCACACGCAGCGCCGTGCGAGATGAGAGCCGCGGACACGCATTCCCGCGCTGGTTCACGGGCCAGACTTTCAATGCTGTGTGGAGTTGCCTTGAGCGGCATGCAAAGGACGAGCACCTCGCGAACCGCGAAGCGGTGCTGTATGAAGGCGACCTAGGCCAACGGCGCGCGCTCACGTTCTCGCAACTGCAAAAGGAAGTGGACACCTTCGCAGGCGCGCTGAAAGCCGTTCGCGTCGGCAAGGGCGACTGCGTCACCATCTTCATGCCGCCCATCCCCGAAGCGGCAGTCGCGCTGCTCGGCTGCGCGAAAATCGGAGCGATCCTCGTGCCGGCCTTTTCCGGCTACGGCAGCGATGCGCTCGCGGCGCGCCTTTCGGCATCCCAATCTGTATTGCTCGTCACCGTCGACAGCACCACGCGCCGCGGCAAGCCCGTGGCCATGAAGCAGATCGCCGACGACGCGGTTGCGGCCTGTCCATCCGTGCGCAATGTGTTCGTGATCCGCGCAAGCGGCGAAGACGCGCCGATGACGCCAGGTCGCGACCGCTGGTGGGACACCTTGCCGGCACTCGCTGCCGACACGCCCGCGGACACTGCTGCGCTCGATCCCAATGACCCGCTCTTCATCCTCTACACCTCAGGCACCACAGGCGCGCCCAAGGGCATCGTGCATTCGCACGCGGGGCTGCTGCTGAAGGCTGCGATCGACTTCGGCTACGCGTTCGACATCCAGGAAGACGATACCATCGCATGGACGGCGGACATGGGCTGGATGCTCGGCCCGCTCATGATCATCGGCGGCCTGCACTTCGGCGCGAAGGTGGTTCTCATCGAAGGCCTGCCCGACTTTCCGCGGCCTGATCGGCTTTGGAAGATCGTCGAGCGCAACCGCGCGACGTTTCTCGGAATCGCTCCAACCGCCGCCCGTGGCCTTCGCGCCCAGCTCGATGGCGGCAGTCCGACGGCGGACCTGTCGACGCTGCGGGCCTTTGCATCGACCGGAGAGGCCTGGGACGTGCCGACGTGGAACTGGGTCTTCGAAAAAGTGGGCGGCTCACGCCACCCCATCCTCAACTACTGCGGGGGCACCGAAATTGGCGGAGGCATGATCTCCGGCTACACCATCGCACCGCATGCGCCGGCATCTTTCTGCGGACCGCTGCCAGGCATGGATGTCGACGTGTACGGCCCGGACGGCAAGCCGACGGACGACATCGGCGAAATCGTTGTGCTCAACACATGGCCAGGGATGGCGCACAGCTTCTGGAACGACGACGCGCGCTTTCTCAAGACCTACTGGGAACGCTGGGACAAGGTGTGGGTCCACGGCGATCTCGCCAGCGTGGACGCGCAAGGCTTCTGGCACATCCACGGGCGCTCGGACGACACGCTCAAGATTAGCGGTCGCCGCGTCGGCCCAGCCGAAATCGAATCGGCGCTCGTCGGACAACCGGGGGTGGCCGAAGCCGCGGTCATAGGCGCGCCCGACGAAATGAAGGGCCAGGTCGCAGTGGCCTTCGTGCTGGCGCGTCCGGGGGCGACACTCGACGAAGTACAGCTGGCCAGGGGCTTGGCCACGGCCGTCGGCAAGGGCATGGTGCCCTCGCGGATTCATGTCGTGACGAACCTGCCCAAGACCAGGAACGGGAAAATCATGCGGCGCGCCATCCGCGCCCGCTATCTCGGCGAGGCCCTAGGCGACATGTCCTCGCTGGACCCATTGACACCGCTTGAATGCATCCCCTTGCGGGATCAAGACCCTGGAAAGACACCATGAGAGATGCAGTGATTTGCGAGCCGGTGCGCACACCGGTAGGTCGCTACGGTGGGATGTTCAAGGACATTCCCGCTGCGACACTGGCCGCGACGGTTGTTGGCGAACTCGTGCGCCGCACGAAGCTCGACCCGACCTTGATCGACGACGTGATCCTCGGCCAGTGCTACCCGAACGGCGAGGCGCCGGCGATCGGCCGCATCGCCGCGCTCGATGCGAACCTGGGCGTGCGCGTGCCGGGATTGCAGATCGACCGGCGTTGCGGCTCGGGCCTGCAGGCTGTGATCGATGCAGCCATGCGCGTTCAGACGGGCGTGTGCGATGTCGTGATCGCCGGCGGCGTCGAATGCATGAGTCAGGCCGAACACTACGTGCTGGGCGCCCGCTTCGGGATCAAGGGAGATTCCACACAGTTCTGGGACCGCATCGTACGCGGCCGCATCACGTCCGGGGGCAAGCGCCACCCAGTGCTAGGAGGCATGCTGGAGACTGCCGAGAACCTGCGGCGCGAATACGGCATCACGCGGCAGGCGCAGGACGCGCTCGCACTGCGCTCTCACCAGCGGGCGATCGCAGCGCAAAAGAACGGCACGTTTGACGAAGAGATAATTGCAGTGAAGGTCAAGGGCCGCTCGGGTTTGGAGGACATCACGCAGGACGAGCACCCGCGCGCGGACGCATCGCTCGAGCAGCTTGGCGGGCTCAAGGCCATCAGGAGCGGCATGGACCCCGATTCGACGGTAACGGCGGGCAATGCCAGCGGCCAGAACGACGGCGCTGCGGCATGCATCGTAACAACGCGCGAAATGGCAGAGGCGCTCGGCCTGCGTCCTTTCGGCCGTCTGGTCAGTTGGGGCGTGGCAGGTGTCGAGCCCGAGCGCATGGGGATAGGCCCCGTGCCCGCATGCGACCTGGCGCTGCGCCGCGCAGGCCTAACAATGAAAGACATGGACCTGATCGAATTGAACGAGGCGTTTGCAGCGCAGGTGCTTGCCTGCACGACGGCGATGGGCTTTGAGGCCGGCGACCATGACCGGCTCAA